>NZ_LSIA01000265.1:0-36022 GCF_001556015.1 Novosphingobium sp. CCH12-A3
GCCCTCAGCCACCCATGACAAGCATCACCCCGTTGCAAGCTTCCGTCCGGCCGGCTGCTGCGGCATCAACAGGACCATCGCTCCCGGCAGCCACACCTGTTGTCCCGTTGTTCCTGCCTCAACACCCCCTGCTCGTACCATTGCCGCCCCGCACCGCCGTCGTCGCCCCAGCCCGAAGCCAACCCGCCGATCCGCAGGAATTCTACGAGCCTCTCGTGGCCAAGGACGATCCGCGCTGGAGCGGCGAGAACTGGCTGCTGATGCGCGCCGGCAGCGGTTCGGCGGCGCAGGCCCCCGGTGCGGCGTCGTATGGTGCCAGCCAGGCAGGTGCCATCGTCCGCTACCGCTTCGGCAAGGGCGAGCCGCAGGATTCCTATGGCTATCTGCGCACCTCGCTCGCCATCAACGCCCCCGGCAAGGACAAGGAGGTCGCGCTGGGCCTCGGCATCCGCCCGGTCCGCCGCCTGCCTGTCCGCGCCCTCGTCGAAGCGCGCCTTCAGGATACCACCCGCTCGTCGATGCAGGTGCGCCCCGTCGCCACACTGATCACCGAACTGCCCTGGCAGCGCCTGCCGCACGGCTTCCGGCTCGAGGCTTATGGGCAGGCCGGTTACGCCGGTGGCAAGGGCGCCACCGCCTTCTTCGATGCGCAGGCGCTGCTCGATCATCCGGTCCGGCGCGTCGTTTCGCGCAATGGCGATCTGCGCGCCGGGGTCGGCATGTGGTCAGGCGGGCAGGAAGGAGCCGTGCGGCTTGATGTGGGCCCGCGCGTGGCCTTCCGGCTCGAAGGCGGGCAGCTTGTCGGACCGACCCGCGTCGCGCTCGACTGGCGCTTCCGCATCGCCGGAAACGCCCGGCCCGGCAGCGGCCCGACCATGACGGTCACCTCCGCCTTCTGAGCCACAGTTTTTTGGCCGCAAACCGGCTTGGCGGGGTTGCTGGCACGCACCGCCCGGCCTAGCGTTGACACGGCAATGGACGTCTATCTCCCCATCGCGAACCTGTCGGTCAACGGGCTGGTCATCGTCGGCCTCGGCGCGCTGACCGGGCTGCTTTCGGGCATGTTCGGCGTCGGCGGCGGGTTTCTGACCACGCCGTTGCTGATCTTCTATGGCGTGCCCCCCACCGTCGCCGCCGCATCGGCTGCCAGCCAGGTGACCGGCGCCAGCGTTTCCGGCGCGTTCGCCCAGGCCCGGCGGGGCGGGATCGATTATCACATCGGCGCAGTGCTGGTGGCGGGCGGGGTGATCGGCACCGGGCTTGGCTCTCTGCTGTTCCGCCTGCTGCAGTCGCTCGGCCAGATCGATACGGTGATCAACATCCTCTACGTGCTGATGCTTGGCGGCATCGGCGGGTTGATGGCGCACGAAAGCATCACCGCCCTGCGCGCGCAGAAGACCGGCCAGCCGCTGCCTGCCCGCAAGCGCCGCCATCATCCGCTTGTCGCCAGCCTGCCGCTGCGGTGGCGCTTCTACCGCTCGGGCCTTTATATCTCGCCGCTGGCGCCGCTGTTGCTCGGCATTGCCACCGGCATTCTCACCATGCTCATGGGCATTGGCGGAGGCTTCATCCTCGTGCCGGCGATGCTTTACATCCTCGGCATGGGCGTGAACGTAGTGGTCGGAACGTCGCTGTTCCAGATCCTGTTCGTCACCATGGTCACCACGATGATGCATGCGCTCACCACGCGTGCGGTCGACATCGTGCTGGCCGGGCTGCTGCTGGTCGGTTCGGTCACCGGCGCGCAGATCGGCACCCACTTTGCCCAGAAGGTGAAGCCCGAACAGCTCCGCCTGATCCTTGCGGTGATCGTCCTTGCGGTAGCACTGCGCATGGCGCTCGGGCTCGGCTATCGCCCGGACGAGATCTACACGGTGGTTCCGCTGTGACCGGCCGCGTGCGGATGCGCCGCGCCGCTCTTGCCGCCTGCCTGCTCCTCCTGGGTGCGCGCGATCCGATTCTCGTGCCCGAGATCTCGCAGCACGAAATCCAGGTCCGCCAGGGCTTTACCGGGGCCGACCTGCTCCTGTTCGGCGCAATCCTCAGCCCCGAAGGCAGCCGCGCCGCGCAGGATTACGATATCGTCGTCGTCCTCGAAGGCCCGGTGCAGTCGATCGTCCTGCGCGAAAAGCAGAAGATCGCGGGCATGTGGATCAATGCCGATTCGCTCGAATTCCGCTCGGCGCCCAGCTACTTCGCCATTGCCTCCTCCCGCCCGATCGCGCAGATCGTGGACGACAAGACAGCGGCGATCTACGAACTCGGCCTCAAGTGGCTCCAGCTTTCGCCCATTGGCGTTATCGAACCTCGTGAACAGCAGCGCTTTTCCGAAGGGCTGGTCGATCTGATGCGGCGGCAGGGCCTCTACCGCGAGGATCAGGGCAGCGTGAAGATCAGCGGTCAGGTGCTCTATCAGGCCCGGATCAGTCTGCCATCAAGCGTGCAGACCGGCACTTATACCGCCGAAACCTTCGCCATCCGCGGGGGCAAGGTCGTGGCTTCGGCGATCACCCGGATCGAGGTGAAGAAGGAAGGGTTCGAGCGCTTCGTCGCTGTCGCCGCCGATCGCAACGGGTGGCTCTATGGCCTGTTTGCGGTCATTGTCTCGGTCGCCATGGGCTGGATCGCGGGCAGGCTCTTTGCCCGAAGCTGAATTGGCCACTGCCTTTCGTTGGTTTAGCCGATCTTAACCCGAAACGGATAGTCCCAGACCCACAGCCGACAATGGCCAAAGGGTTTTGCGCAATGTCCGAAATGGGGATGCAGGGATTCATGGCGCCTGCCGCCAACCTGGAAGAGGCCGGATCGGCATCGGCCATTCTGGCGGCACCCCAGAATGCCCTTGGGTCAGAGAACGCACGCCACCCTATCGGCTTCGTGCGCGATGTTGCCGGCTCGAGCTCGGCCATCGCGCTTGATCTCGCCCGCCTCGAGCAGTGCTCGGCCGACCTCGATCCCTCGGTGTCGATGTCGGGCAAGGTCGGCAGCCAGATCAAGATTCGCGTCGGCAATTCGTGGCTCCTCGCCAGCGTGCGCACGCAGCGGCAGGATACCACCGTCGATGGCGGCGTGGTCGCCCAGATCGATTTCCTTGGCGAGGGCGAGGAAGAGCGCCTGACCGGCAAGATCTATGGCTTCCGCCGCGGTGTTACCCGTTATCCTGTCCCCGGCGCACTGGTCTATCCTGCCACCAGCAACGACCTGCGCCAGATCTATGCCAGCGATGGCCGGACCAACATCTCGATCGGCACCGTCTTCCCCACGCGCGATATCCGCGCCGGGCTCTATGTCGATGCCCTGCTTGGCAAGCACTTCGCGCTGCTCGGTTCGACCGGCACCGGCAAGTCGACCGCTGCCGCGCTGATCCTCCACCGCATCTGCGAGATGGCGCCTTCAGGCCACATCGTGATGATCGATCCGCACGGGGAATATTCCAGCGCGTTTCGCGTCACCGGGCAACTGCTCGACGTGTCGAACCTGCAGATGCCCTACTGGCTGATGAACTTCGAGGAACACTGCGAAATCCTCATCACCTCGTCGGGCACGGATCGCCAGATTGACGAGGACATCCTGGCCAAGTGCCTGCTGGCGGCGCGCATGAAGAACCGCCTTGCCGAACAGATCGGCAAGATCACGGTCGATTCGCCGATCCCCTATCTGCTGTCGGACCTGATGATCATCCTGCAGAACGAGATGGGCCGCCTCGACAAGGGCACCAACTCGATTCCCTACATGCGTCTCAAGACCAAGATCGAGGAAATCCGCAGCGACCCGCGCTACCAGTTCATGTTCTCAGGGATGCTGGTGGGCGACACGATGGCCGAGTTCATCTCGAAGATCTTCCGCATGCCGGCCAACGGCAAGCCGATCTCGATCATCGATGTTTCGGGCGTTCCATCGGAAATCACTTCCACCGTCGTCGCCGTGCTCAGCCGCCTCGTGTTCGACTATGCCATCTGGGCACGCGACGAAGAGACGCGGCCCGTGCTGCTGGTCTGCGAAGAAGCCCACCGCTACGTGCCGAGCGAGAAGAACTCGGACGGCTCTTCGGTCGGCCGCATCCTCTCGCGCATTGCCAAGGAAGGCCGCAAGTACGGCGTCTCGCTGGGCCTGATTACCCAGCGTCCGTCAGACCTTGCCGAAGGCGTGCTTTCGCAGTGCGGCACGATCATTGCCATGCGCCTCAACAACGAGCGCGACCAGGCCTTCGTCAAGGCGGCCATGCCCGAAGGCGCGCGCGGCTTCGTCGATACGATTCCTGCGCTGCGCAACCGCGAATGCATCATTTCGGGCGAAGGCGTCTCGATCCCGATGCGCGTCTCGTTCGACGAGCTCGAGGCGATCAAGCGCCCCGCCTCGAATGACCCTTCGTTCTACGAGCTGTGGAGCAAGAGCGGCGGCGAAGACCGCGCGGTCGAACGCACGGTCCAGCGCTGGCGCGCCCAGAGCCGCTGACGGGCCCCAAAGGTCAGGACCCTAAAGACTCGGCGCCATGCGTCCGGCGGGATCCGCGTCGGCATGGGTTTCCTCCTCGCACTCCTCGTCCGGCACCGCCCGCGCACGATCGCGCCATTGTGGCTGGCGATAGGCATGGACCGAGAGCACCACGGCAACTGCGGAACTGACCGGGAATGCCAGCCACAGGGCATCCGCGCCAAGGCTCGGGTAGAAGGCGTAATAGAAGCCCAGACGTACGGGATACATGGCGATCGACAGGATGATCAGCGGCGTCCAGACCACCCCGCCTGCGCGCATCGTGCCAAACAGCACCATCGTGATTCCGAACAGGACATAGCTCCAGCTGGCCAGGAACTGGATATGACGCGCCTCATCCACCGCAGGGCTGGCCGCGCCCAGGAACAGCTCCAGCGCCGGCCGGTCGAACAGCAGGATCAATGCACATAGTGCACCGGTCACCGTAAGGTTTAGCATGACCCCCGCACGCGAGATGCGGTGGAGCCGCTCGTCCAGGCCCGCGCCGATCGCTTGGGCGGCCATGGCGCTGACCGCAGCGGAAATCGCCATCGCCGGCATCTGAAGATAGGTCCACAACTGCAGCGCCGCACCATAGGCAGCGCTGACCAGCAGGCCCTCGCGATTGACCAGGCCGATCACGATGATGCCCGCCGCCGAGATAACCAGCATCTGCGCGCCCATCGGCAGGCCCTTGGTCAGGATGTAGCCGAGCTCGTCCCGGCGCGGCCACAGCCATTTGAGCTCCGGCCCCCGCAGCCGCAACGGCAGGTCCTTGACGTAGACATAGGCGACGATGCCCGCCATCGACACGAACGAGGCAATCGCCGTCGCCAGAGCCGCTCCGGCGATGCCCATGGCCGGGATCGGCCCGAAACCGCCGATCAGCAAAGGATTGAGCGCGACGTCGAGCACCGAAGACAGGACCATGAACTTCAACGGCGTCGCCGCATCGCCCCCGCCCCGCAGGCCCATGCCCAGCATGACCGTGATCATCGAGGCCGGCATGGCGATGAAGATCACCCGCAGGTAGGTCAGCGCATAGGCATAGGTCTCGCCCGGCGCGGCCATTGCCGTCAGCAGTTCGGGCGCAAAGAGCCAGCCCAGCGTGCCGACAACCAGCGACAGCAGCACGCAAAAGCCCACCGCCGAGCCGAACGTCCGCCGCGCCGCCAGCACGTCGCGCGCGCCGAAGGCCTGCCCGATCTTGACGGTGGCCGCCATGCCGAAGCCGAACGCAGCGGCAAAGACGAGGAACATCACCACGTTGGCATTGGCAGTCGCCGCCAGCGCACCCTCGCCCAGCATCCGCCCCACCCAGATCGAATTGATCGAGCCGTTGAGCGATTGCAGGATGTTGGATGCCAGCGTCGGCGCCGAGAACAGCACCAGCGTCTTGAGGATCGGCCCGCTCGTCAGGTCCCGACCGCGCCCCGGAGGTCCAGCCAAACGCTCAGTCTTTCTTCAGTGCGGCCAGCGCGGCGAAGGGGCCGGTGGCAACGTCGCCGCCGAGATTGTGCTCGGCGCGCGCCTTGTCGGCATCGGGTCCTTCGGCAAAGGGATCGATCGCCAATGCCAGGCTCTGCGCCACGGCCTCGCCCAGATCGAAGCTGGTGCCTTCGTATTCGATCTCGTCGCAATCGTCGGCGGTAATCTCGATCTCCTCGTCGGGATCATGGGCCGCGCCGGGTGGGACGAAGCGCAGCGAGATGGGTTCGCTGATCGTCACCGGGAAGTCCTCGCCCGAGATCGCGCAGGCCTGCACGATGGAGGCGGCGAGATGGCCTCTTGCCTCCACGGAGTCCCCCTCCTGCCTCAGAGAGATGGTCGCCTGCATGGCTTTCACCTCCGAGAGTTGGAAACGCGCCGCAAGACGCTTGCGCTCTGCCTCGGTCGGCTCCAGCACCACCGGCTCGTCGCCAATCTGACGCAGATCGACGATGCGCGAGAACTCTGAATTCATGGTCATTTTCCGATCTCCGCATCGAGAACGCGGAATGCGGGGACGAGGTCCAGCCCGGCGGCGAAAGCGCGCACGCGCCGCGTCAGCAGCAGCGGATCGGTGCCATCGTGCAAGGTCACGTTGCGGCTGATCGCTTCGGCCATAAGCGCCTCGTCCCGCGCCGCCAGCGCCTCGCGATAGGCACCAAGGCGCCCGCCCAGCACGCTCATCAACTGGCCCACGCGCTTGCCCACGATAACGTCGCCCACGCCGCTTTCGCGCAGCTGCCCGTCCATGTCCTCGACGAACAGTTCGGTAAGCCGCACCGAAGGCTCGACGAGTTCCGCGTCACGCTCCATGCGGATCAGCACGACCGACAGGATCAGCGTGATCATGTCGAATCGCCCGCCCACCGTGTCGGCGACACCACAATCGCGGTACCATTCCTTCTCGCGCGCGATCTCGACAGTGCGGTGCCACAAGGGCCGCGCGACGGCGCGATCATCCTGCTTGCGTCCGAACAGCTTGGTAAGAAGCGACATCACGGCATTCCTTGGCATTCCGCCCGTTCAGGGGCGATTAAATCTCGGCCGTCCAGCAGGCTGCTTGCGGGCGGCATTGCGGTAATCCAGATTGGACCCTAAGGGTCGCCCAATTGATCTCGGCGATATAGGCTGTGCATTCCCGATGCAAACGGGCATGACGGCGATAAGTGAAGAGCGGAGTTTGCGAATGCGGAACATGCGGCTGATGGTGCAGGGTGCGGCGGTGCTCGCCCTCGGCGTGGCCGCGTCCGGCTGTGCCAGCATCAAGGACCATCGCGGCTACATCATCGACGAGGCACTGGTCGCCTCCGTCCAGCCCGGCGTCGACAACAAGCTCTCGGTCGAACGCACACTGGGCCGCCCGACCTTCACCAGCCAGTTCGGTCGGCAGACGTGGTACTATATCGCGCAAAACACCAAACAGCGACCATTCAACCGTCCCAGGACCGACAACCAGTCGATCCTTGTCGTGGATTTCGACCCGCGCGGCAATGTCACCTCGCTCACACGTGAAGGCATGGCCAAGGTTGTCCGCCTTTCGCCCGAAAGCGACAAGACGCCAACCCTCGGGCGCGACCGCAGCTTCTTCCAGGATCTGTTCGGCAACATCGGCGCGGTCGGCGCGATTCCGGGCGGCGCCGGTGGCGGTGCGACCGGCACCGGTCCCAACGGCAGCTGATCGCCCCAGTGACAGACATCGCCGTGGCTTGAATTCGCCGCGGCGCGCCACATATCGCGGCGATGGACGACAGCAGGGCGAGCCACGGCCTTATCCAGTGGCACGGCACCACCATCATCGGGGTGAAGAAGAACGGCCGCACCGTCATCGCAGGGGACGGCCAGGTTTCCATGGGCAACACGGTGATGAAGCCGAATGCCCGCAAGGTGCGCCGCATCGGAGATGGTAAGGTCATCGCCGGGTTCGCAGGTGCAACGGCTGATGCCTTCACCCTGTTCGAACGGTTGGAGCGCAAGCTGGAGCAGCATCGCGGCCAGTTGATGCGCGCCGCGGTCGAACTCGCCAAGGATTGGCGTACCGACAAGTACCTGCGCAATCTCGAAGCGCTGATGATCGTGGCCGATGCCGAGACGATGCTGATCCTCACCGGGAATGGCGACGTGCTTGAACCGGAAGGCGGAATCGCCGCAATCGGCTCGGGCGGCAACTATGCGCTCGCCGCTGCCCGCGCCCTGACTGACTACGAAGACGACGCCGAGAGGATCGCGCGCCGCGCCATGCAGGTCGCCGCCGAAGTTTGCGTCTTCACCAACGACCGCGTGACGGTCGAGGAAATCTGATGAACGACTCCCTTACCCCCAAGGCCATTGTCCGCGCGCTGGACGAACACATCGTCGGCCAGACCGATGCCAAGAAGGCCGTCGCTGTCGCGCTGCGCAATCGCTGGCGTCGCCAGCGCCTCTCGGCAGACCTGCGCGACGAGGTCAGTCCGAAGAACATCCTGATGATCGGACCGACGGGCTGCGGCAAGACCGAGATCAGCCGCCGGCTGGCCAAGCTGGCCGATGCCCCGTTCGTGAAGGTCGAAGCCACCAAGTTCACCGAGGTCGGCTATGTCGGCCGCGACGTGGAACAGATTGCCCGCGATCTCGTGGAAGAGGCGATCCGCCTCGAGAAGGAGCGCCGCCGCGATGCCGTGCGAGACGCTGCCAGCAAGGCCGCGATGGACCGCCTGCTCAAGGCGCTGGTCGGCGATGGTGCCAGCGAAGCAACGCGCGAAAGCTTCAAGGCGAGGCTGACCGATGGCTCGATGAACGACGTCGAGGTCGAGATCGAGGTCGAGGATACACCGTCTGCGCCGATGGAGATTCCGGGCATGCCCGGCGGCATCGGCATGATCAACCTGTCGGACATGATGGGCAAGGCTTTCGGCAAACAGGCGCTCAAGCGCCGCAAGATGCGCGTCGCCGACGCCTGGGACAAGCTGGTCGACGAAGAAGCCGAAAAGCGCATGGACCAGGACGACGTGGCGCGCGAGGCGATCCGCAATGCCGAGACCAACGGCATCGTCTTCCTTGACGAAATCGACAAGATTGCCGTGTCCGATGTGCGTGGCGGATCGGTCAGCCGCGAAGGCGTGCAGCGCGATCTGCTGCCGCTGATCGAGGGCACGACGGTTGCCACCAAGTACGGCCCGATGAAGACGGACCACGTCCTGTTCATCGCCTCGGGCGCGTTCCACGTGGCCAAGCCCTCCGACATGTTGCCGGAACTTCAGGGCCGCTTGCCGATCCGCGTCGAACTCAAGGCGCTCAGCGAAGACGACTTCGTGCGCATTCTTTCGGAAACGCGCGCAAACCTCGTCGAACAGTACCGTGCGCTGATCGCAACCGAAAACGTCACGCTCGACTTCACGCCGGAATCCATCCGCGCCATTGCCCGCACGGCGGCACAGGTGAACGAAAGCGTCGAGAACATCGGCGCCCGCCGCCTGCAGACGGTGATGGAAAAGCTGCTCGAGGAAGTGAGCTTCGATGCCGAGGACCGCACCGGCGAGACGGTGACGGTGGACGAGGCCTATGTCGCCGAGAAACTGGCGAACCTTGCCGGCAATGCAGACCTGTCGAAATACATTCTGTGACCGTCCGTCTCGTCCCGGCAACGCCGACGCACTTCGCGCGTCTGCTTGAGGGGCGGCCGCCAGAGCAGGCGATAGTCCTGCCGCATACGCCGGTGGCGGAACCGGAAGTACTGGCAATGCTGGCAGGGTTGGCCGAGGCTGTTGGCGAGATTTTCTCGCCCCCGGCGTGGCTTGTCGTGTCAGATGACGAACTCGTTGGCCTGATGTCAGTCACGTCGGTGCTCGAGGAGCGCCGGCTGCAGATCGGTTATGGCGTGGCACCAGGATCGCAGGGGCGGGGTCATGCATCGGCAGCGCTGAAGGCGCTGGTCGACTGGGCCAGATCGGACCCGCGCGTTGATGCGCTTTATGCCGAAACGCGCACCGACAATATCGCCTCGCAGCGGGTGCTGGAGCGCAACGGTTTCGTTCAGATGGCCGAACGGCTTGACGCGGAGGACGGCGCGCTGTTCTGCTGGCATATCGACTGCCGAGGAACATGATGTACCAGACCCCCGATGACCGCCCCGTCTACCGCCTGCTGACAGGCAAGGACGACCGCGCCTTCTGCGAGCGGGTATCCGAGGCGCTGGCGCAAGGCTGGCGGCTCTATGGCTCACCCGCGATGACCTATGACGGCGGGATGGATTGCATCAAGGTGGCACAGGCGGTCGTGTGGCACGAGGCAGACGTCGTCAAATAACCGTCCCCCCATACAGCAACGGCCGGAGTACCCTCCGGCCGTCACCAAAGCACTTGCGCGCGCCGATCAATAGGTTGCCGGCGGATCGCTCGCCGGAAAGCTCTCGTCCGAGGCCTGGTCGACCTTGTCCCAGCGCTTGGGGTCCGATCGCATTCCCTCGGTGCCGGCACTGCGCACCTTGGCAAAGTTGCCGCCCGACTCCTCGCCTTGCGCGAAAGCGGCCGGTGCATGTTCCTCGCGATTCTTCTGCGCCACGCGCCAGATTGCGTATCCCGCCGCTCCTGCGACGGCCCATTGCAGCAGGCTCATTACACGTCTCCTGATTGGCGGAAGGCCCGCAGCCTTCCCTCTCGCTCAGGCAAACGCCCGAACCGCAGAAAGGTTCAGGCTCGAGAATTCCTGATTGGCATGCTCATGGCTGGGGAACAGGGCGCGGGGTATTGGTCGGACGGGGCCTCGCGCCTGCCGCTGCCGGGTCGTTGCCATCGCGCCGACCGGTAGCGCGGTTGAGGAAATCGTCGTTCGCGGCCTGCGGCACCTCCGGCGGTATGCCCTCGGGCGGTGCATTCGGATCAATCAAGCCCTCATCACCGCGCCGGCGCGACGGGTCGACCAGGTTGCCCTGCTCGTCGACGTAGAAGTAATCGTCAGGGTTGCCCTGCATCGCCTCATCATCGGGTTCGAGCTGCCATTCCGGCAGCTTGAGCTCAGTGTCGAACTGTTCGACCGGGCGCTTGCGCGTGGCGACCTTCATGTAGGCCGCGAAGGCGCGCGCCGGTGCGGCGCCGCCCTGCAGGCCGGGCACGGCCTTGGCATCGTCGCGCCCCATCCACACCCCGGTGGTGATACCGCTCGAAAAGCCCAGGAACCAGCCGTCCTTGTTCGACGATGTCGTGCCGGTCTTGCCGGCAACCGGCCTGCCGATCTGCGCAGCGCGGCCTGTGCCAATATTGACCGCGGTCTGCATGAGGTCGGTCATCGCGGCAGCGACATAGGGCGGGACAAGCTGCTGCGCGGTCTCCGTGCGGTGCGTGTAGAGCACTTCGCCGTCGGTCGTCGTCACCTTGCGGATGCCGTAGGGCGTAATCGACATGCCCTTTGCCTGAACCGAGGCGAAAGCGCGCACCATGTCGATCACGCGCGCTTCGGACGAACCCAGGACCATCGAGGGCAGCGTGTTGATCGGCGTGGTGATGCCAAAGCGGCGCGCCATGTTGGCAACGGTGCCGAAGCCCACTTCATTGCCCAGCTGTGCCGCCACGGTGTTCTTGGAATAGGCAAAGGCCGTGCGCAGGTCGATCTCGCCCGCATAGCGATTGCCGTCGTTGCGCGGGGTCCAGCCATCGATCGTCACCGGCTCGTCGACCACGCGGTCATCCGGCGTGTATCCCGCCTCGAGCGCCGAGAGATAGACAAACAGCTTCCACGCCGAACCGGGCTGGCGGACGGCGTTGACTGCGCGGTTGTAATTCGAGGTTACATAGTCCGTGCCGCCGACCATGGCGAGAACCGCACCGTCGCGATCAAGCGAAACAAGTGCGCCCTGCGCGCCCTTCGGCGCAAATCCGGCCACTGCGCTGGTCGCGGCCTTCTGCGCGATCGGATCGAGCGTGGTCCACACTTCGATCGGCTTGTCGTTCTCCGGCAGGATCAGGTCGAGCTGCGGCAGCGCCCAGTCGGTGAAATAGCGTGCAGAGTTCTGGCCTGCGCTGTCCGAGACCATCTTCACGGCCTTCAGGTCCACGCTCTGCGCTTCCTGCGCGGTCAACACGCCCGCGCTCTGCATCGTCTGCAGAACCACGCCAGCGCGGCCCACGGCGGCCTCGGCATCGGCCGTTGGCGAATATCGTGACGGCGCCTTGACCAGCCCGGCGATGATCGCCGCCTCCGGCAGCGTGATTTCCTCGCCCGAATGGCCGAAGAACTTCCGTGCCGCGCTGTCGATGCCATAGGCACCGCCGCCGAAGTAGACCTTGTTGAGGTACAGCTCGAGGATCTGGTCTTTCGAGAACTTCTGTTCGAGCGCCAGCGCGAGCACCCATTCGCGCGCCTTGCGGCCGAAGGTCTTGGTGTTATTGAGGAAGATGTTGCGGGCAAGCTGCTGCGTGATCGTCGAGCCGCCCTGCTTCCATGTGCCGCTTTCCACGCGCACCATCAGCGAACGGACGATGCCGATGGGGTCCACGCCCCAGTGGCTGCGATAACGCCGGTCCTCGACCGAGATCATCGCATCCTTCATGTCCTGCGGGATGCGCTCGTAAGGGATCCACTTGCCGTAGCTTGGCCCCAGGGTCACGATCTCGGAGCCGTCGGCGGCACGCACCACGATCATCTGGCCGGTCTGGCTCGATTTCAGTTCGCCATAGCCGGGCAGCGAGCGCACCGTGACGGCAACGGCCACCACCAGCCCGATCGTGCCGAGCAGCGCAAAGCCGGCACCCCAGGCAAGCAACCGCCGAACCCATCGGCCCAGCATCGATCTGCTCTTGGGTTGCGGCTCCGACCTGCCGCCCTCGGGGCGGCGGGGAATGTCCCGTCTGGCCATCAGTCTTGTACCGCTTCCCTCATTCTCGGCCTCGTTCCGGCATCGGCGCAGGCCGTCCACGCAAATCTGCGGCCCTTTGCATAGGGCAGTTGTAACGCAGGGTTAACCGCAAAATCGGCGAACGGCCAATGCTGCCGGTTCAGAGCGCTTTCCGACTCAGTCTTTCGGCGTGAAATCCAGCGAAGCGCTGTTCATGCAATAGCGCAGGCCGGTGGGATTCGGACCATCGGGGAAGACATGGCCAAGGTGCCCGTCGCAGCGCGCGCAGCGCACTTCGGTGCGGACCATCCCGTGCGAGCGATCGACGATTTCCTCGACCGCCTCGGCCTCGACCGGGGCGTAGAAGCTCGGCCAGCCGGAACCACTGTCGTACTTGGTGTCAGAAGTGAACAGCGGCGCTCCGCAACCGGCGCAGTGGTACTCGCCGGGTGCCTTGTTCTTCTCGTAAGCCCCGGTGAACGCACGCTCGGTGCCCCCCTGACGCAGGATCTGGTACTGCTCGGGCGAAAGACGCTCGCGCCACTCGGCGTCGGTCAGGTTCATCTTGTCGGACATTGCGGGGATCTCCTTTGCCGCCAATATGGGAAGCCCGCCCCGCCCGCTCAATAGTGCGATTTTTCCTGCGGTTTGGCGAACTCGTAGCAGCGCGCGATGTCGTACTTGTCGACCCCGCCCTTGCCGTCCGCCGCCTCAGCCGCCATCGCCTCGCGCGCCTGCGCCAGCGTGCGGTCAGCGTCGTCGCCGCTGCCACCGGCAGCGATGATCGCCTCGCGTTCGCGCGATGAAAGCACCGATTCCAGTGTCTTGAGATCCTGCGCCGAAGTGCTCATCCCTTCGCGGGCATGGACCTCGTTGTAGGCAAGCCCGAGGATCGCGGCGCATTGTTTGAGGGTCGGCGCGATCAGCGGCGGGACGGTGGCGTCAAGCCTTGCGAGGCAAGGCCCGGCAAGCGCCGACAGGGCCTTGTCGGGATCGGGCGCGGTCTGGAGCGCCTGAACCTGCTCGGCGATCAGGTCGCGCACCTGCTCGCGGGTCAGCGCACCCTCCTTCATCGCGCGCTCGCCCGAATCGGCAAAGAAGGTCTTGCCGCGCACCGCCAGCGGCGGCCAGCCTTCCAGCGCATCGCCCCCCGATTGTTCAAGCGCAACAATGGCAAAGGCCGCCGAACAGCGCAGATCCTCGCGGCTTTGAGCTGTAAGTTGCGGCGCTGCCTGGGCCTGGGCTTGGGCTTGGGCCATGGCCTGGGCCTGCACCGGCACAAATCCAACTGTCAGGGGCAGAAGGGCAACTCTGGCGAGCAGAGCGCTAACTCTCGAAGGCATTCGCATGGCACGAGCATAGCGAAAAAAGGGGCCGCGAACAGACTTGCTGTTCACGGCCCATGTGACCTTCACGGTCAGGGATTGCGCACTCGGCAGGGTAACGAGAGGGAGTGCGCGCTGGAGACTGGTGCTGGACTTATCCGGCCGCTGCCTCGTTGCAGCGGGCGAGGTCCTCGGCGGCGAGATCGCCCTGCGGGGTGGCGAAGCGCGCGACGGGGCCGACCTTCTGGGCAAGGCGGGCGCAGACGATGACCGGGCGCGATGTATCGCGCGGGGCCGAGCATTCGGCGCCTTCGCACCACCACAGGACACCCTTCTGGATGACCTTCTGCGCACCGTCCATCGGACGGGTCAGCGTGGCCGAATAGAACGAGCCGCCGGTGTTGGCGCGGGCTGTGTTGGCGGTTACCGCGAAGCTGAGCGTGGTGCCGACCAGCGCGAGGACGGCCGGAAGGAGCTGGCGCAGAGCGCTGCTGGAATTTGCTGAGATCATCATTCTTCCCCTGAAACAACCTTGTTAGGGCCACGGAAATTGCAGGGTTCTGGAGAGGATGCTATTTCCGTTGCGAATCGCTACCTATCAGGATAGGTTTCAGGTTGCAACTAGAAACTTAAATAGGCGACGATCATGGGCTATGCAGAGGACGACATGGAAAAGCTTCGCGAACCTCTTGGCGAAATCGCCCAATGCGGCCTGCCCCTTGCGCTCGAAGCCATGGGCGAGCGATGGTCCTTCATGATCCTTCGCGCCGCTTTCAACGGCGTGCGCCATTTCGAGGATTTCCTCGAAGCGCTGGGCATCGCCCGCAACATCCTTTCCAACCGGCTGTCAAGATTGGTCGAGGCCGGCATTCTCAAGCGCGAGCACTGCGCCGATGACCGGCGCCGCATCGAATATCGCCTGACGCCGAAGGGTCTCGACCTGCTCCCCGCCATGCTGGCGCTGCGCCAGTGGGGCGAGAAGTGGGAATTGGGCACGCCTGCCAATCCAGTGCTTTGCGATTGCCGCGACGGACGGCCGATCGCTCCGATCGGCATTCTTTCGCACGACGGCCGCGAACTAACGCCGAATGACCTGACCTGGCGTGATCGGGGCGAGATCGAAGCCGAACCAAAGCCTGCCGCGCTTCGCGAAATTGGCTGACTGACCTTTGGGCCGACCGGCCATCAAACTGACGGGCCATCAGGAAAAAGGGACCGCCGGACTAGCGACGGTCCCTTGAGTTTGACCCGGTGGGGGACTGGATCCGCCGGGTTTGCAAGCTGCCGGGATCAGCGGACAGCAAGATCAGTCTTGGATTTCTGAGCAGCGGCCAGCGCGGTCGCCTTCACTTCGGCCTTGGCGCGGCGGGCATCGGCCATCGAGCGGGCAAAACAATCGCGCGCCGATTCCCATTCGCTGGTCGGCAGGTCCGCCTTGTTCAGGCCACAGATGTCCTTGGCGGCCTGGCGAAGGCGGGCGTTGAGCTGGGCCTCGCCCTGCTTGGTGGTGAGATCGAGATCGGAATAGACGACCGAGCGCGTGCCGGCAGAGGCAGGCTGGCTGGCGGCAAGAGCGAGGCCGAGGAGGCCGGCGGAGAACAGGGTCTTGGCAAACATGGCAACTTCCTTCGACACGGGAGCCGGCGGGGGACCGGCCTTGGGGGGCGTTTCAGCGGCTGATCCGGTTGATCGGGTGCACCGCATGCATTCTCGCTACGCCCGGTGGTCGATGAAATCTTGCGCGTCTCGACCAGCTTTCCGTTACGAACGACAAGTGTTTAGCCCATCCGACGAAACGCAATGTCCACTCCACGAACTGCAGGTGTGACAATCCCTGCGCGATTCCCTAAAGGTCGCATCCAGTCCATGGCGATTCTGATCACCTTCCTTCTGGGCATCGGCAACTTCGCGCTGCACCGCGCCGTGATGGACAGCGGGCACCCGCTGCTTGCCCGCCTGCCATGGATGGTCCACGCCTTTGGCGGGCGCTTCACCCTGCTGCTGGAGTTCCTGCTGTTGCTTGGCGCGCTGCTGTTTGCCTCGGAAGGCGTGGTCAGCGGCCCGATCGCCTACGTCATCTATTCGATGCTCAACAGCTTCTCGGCCTGGCTGATCCTGACAGATCGCGTTTAGAGCAGCCGCTGCGGAACCGCCGCGCGTGCTGCCGGTTCTGCCGGTGATGACGCTCTCTCCTCTCTGGCTCGTGACGAACGCCGCAAGCGGCAGCAACAGCGACGCGGCGGTCGATGATCTCGTCGCCTCGCTCTCGGCCGCCGGGTGCGCGCCGGCGCGGGTCATCCGCTTTCCCGATGAGGAGCTGCCCACGCGCGCGCAGCTTGAAGCAGACAGCATCGCGACGCTTGCCGTCTTCACCGGCGACGGCACGATCAATACCGCGGCCTCAGCGCTCGAAGGCTGGGGCGGTGCCCTGCTCGTCCTTCCCGGCGGCACGCAGAACCTCCTGTCGAAGTCTCTCCATGGCGACGTTCCGGCAGAGGAAGTGACCGGCAAGCTCGGCTCGGCGCGACGCGTGCGGCGGCAGGCGCTGCGCACCTCCCAAGGCGTCGCACTCATCGAACTGCTGGCCGGCCCCGGCGCGATGTGGGCCGACGTGCGCGAAAGCGTGCGCGATCTTGATCTGCCCACCATCGCCGAGACTTTCACCACGGCCCTGCGCGAGACCCGCGAAGGGCCGGGCGTCCGCCTATCCGCACCCGTGACAGGAGCGCAGCCCGAAGGATATCGCGCCGTGCGCATGGCACCGCTGGACGGTGACAGCATGGAAGTGGACGGATACGACTTTTCCGACTGGGGCGAATTTGCCGCGCAAGGCTTTGCCATGCTGGTGAAGCGCGATTTCCGGCAGGGCCCCCACGACGAACTGGGCCAGTGTTCGTCGGCAACACTCGAAAGCGACGGCCCGATCGCCATGATGATCGACGGCGAGCGGCGCGAAGGCGGCATGCGCGAGGAAGTCACCTGCGAGGAATTCGCGCTCGACTTCCTTTGCACTATCGCACCCGGTGCTTGACCGCAGCGGGCCCAGCGACGATCAAGCCTGCCCGATGACCCGCCTCTTCCACATCAGCGATATCCATTTCGGCCTTGAGGACCGGCGCGCCCTCGATTGGGTCGCGCAATGCATCGCGCGCGAAAAGCCCGATGCCGTCGCCATCACCGGCGATCTGACGATGCGCGCACGGCACCGCGAATTCACCGCCGCCTGCCACTGGATCCAGGCGCTGGACGTGCCGGTGACGGTCGAGGTTGGCAACCACGATCTGCCCTATTTCAACCTGATCGAACGCTTTATCGATCCCTACCGTCGATTCCGTTCGATCGAAGGCGTGCTGGAGCGGGAACTGCCGATTCCCGGCGCGAAGATCGTGCCCCTCAAGACAACCGCACGCGCGCAGTTCCGCCTGAACTGGTCGAAAGGCACTGTGGGCAAGGCGGCGCTGGCGCAGACTCTGGCGGCGATCGACGCGCTCCCGCCCGGCACCCGCGCCATCGTTGCCTGCCATCACCCCCTGGTCGAAGCCGGCACCCGCGGCAAGGCGCTGACTCGCGGCGGCAACCATGCGCTGGCCGAGCTGGCGAGGCGCAATGTCCTCGCCGTGCTGTCAGGCCACGTCCACGATGCGTTC
Source organism: Novosphingobium sp. CCH12-A3 (assembly GCF_001556015.1). Taxonomy (NCBI): domain Bacteria; kingdom Pseudomonadati; phylum Pseudomonadota; class Alphaproteobacteria; order Sphingomonadales; family Sphingomonadaceae; genus Novosphingobium; species Novosphingobium sp. CCH12-A3. The sequence goes on from NZ_LSIA01000265.1 coordinate 17,739, forward strand.
GACCTGATCCACCCCACACCCAACGGGCCGGTGCGCATGATCGGTGCGGGCACGCTCAGCCAGCGCGTCCGCTCCACCCCGCCCAGCTTCAACGAACTGACGCTCGATGGCGACAATATCACCGTCCGCGTCCGCAACCTCGAACACGTGCCGACGCGCGACATGCTGATCGACGACGTGCCGAAGAACGCGCTCCCGCCCCGGACCGAGGGCGAACCCGTGGCCCCGGTGGCGGCCGTGCCAGCGGTCGATCCGCCGGTTCATTGAGCGACGGCGACGATCTCCAGAGCAGGCGCACCGCCAACGATTTCGATCAGGCGGTCGATATTGGGGTGAGCGCCCGGACGCGCCTGTGCATCGGGCGTGTGCTCGGCGAAGATCGCAAGGCCGTGCTCGGCAGCAGTAGCATCGAGCCTGCCGAAGCAGAGCTGAAGGTAGTTGTAGACCTTGAGCGAGCCTTGCTTGCCCGCTTCGTTGGGGATCGTCGCCACGACCGTGCCCGAAGCGTCGAGCAGATCGATACGCGCAATGCCGTCGATGGAGGGCAGCAGGGCAAGGTTGTCCTTGAACGATGCGGTCGGTGCAACCGGCGTCATTGCTATACTCATTTCGGGCCCACTCCCATGTTGTCGATCAGACGCGCCGCGCCGATGCGGGCGGCGACGAGAAGGCGGGCGCTTTGCCCGGTGAAGGTTTCGATAGCCTCAAGCGTGGCGGCATCGCGCAAGTCGGCATAGTCGACCGAAGCGAATCCGGCGGCGATGATGTCGGCGTTGAGCGAGCCAAGCGCCTGCGGCACCGACGCGCCGCTCTCGATTGCCGAAATCGCGCGGCGCATCGCCGCCGAGAGACCGGCCGCCTGTTCGCGCTCCCGCTCCGTCAGGTACTGGTTGCGGCTGCTGAGGGCGAGGCCGCTTGCCTCGCGCACGGTCTCGACCCCGATGATGTTCGAAACGTGCGGCTGGGTGAGATCAAGGTCACGCGCCATGCGGCGGATGATCGCCAGTTGCTGCCAGTCCTTCTCCCCGAACAGGGCAAAGTCCGGGCGAACCTGGTTGAACAGCTTGCACACCACTGTGGCGACACCATCGAAATGGCCGGGGCGTGCGGCGCCGCAGGCGACCTCGCTGACGCCCGAGACCGAGATGTTAGTGGCATAGCCATGCGGATACATCTGATCGACCGTGGGCGCCCACAGCACGGCGACGCCTTCGGCTTCGAGCAGCGCGGCATCGGCGGCGAGCCGCCGCGGGTAGGCGTCGAGATCCTCGTTCGGGCCGAACTGGCGCGGATTGACGAAAATCGAGGCGACGACGTGGCTTGCGCGTGCCTTGGCTTCGCGCACCAGGGTGAGATGGCCTTCGTGCAACGCGCCCATGGTAGGGACGAACGCCACGGTTTTTCCCCCGATTTTGAGCGCGTCGACCGCATTGCGCAGGTCTTCCAGCCGGTTGATCGTTTGCACCTTGGCAGCCACTCCACTAAGTCAGATGGCACGGGCGATACGGGCGGCGGACGCCTCTCGCAAGCCTGTGCAGCGTATCAACCACGTGAGTTACCAGCCTTGTCCAGCGCCTCGTCCCTTGGCCCGCATCGCATCGTCTTCGCCAATGAAAAGGGCGGCACCGGCAAGTCGACGACGGCGGTCCACGTCGCTGTTGCCCTCGCCTACCAGGGCGCTCGCGTGGCGACGATCGACCTCGATGCCCGCCAGCGCACGATGCACCGCTACTTCGAGAACCGTGCCGAGACGATGCGCCGGCGCGAGATCACGCTGCCGACCGCGACGTTCGAGGTCTATGGCGGGGACAGCATCGAGGAGCTCGACGCGCTGACCGAGCGGCTTTCGCAAACCCACGACTTCATCATCTTCGATACCCCCGGGCGTGACGACGTGCTGGCCCGCCACGTTGCGACGCGGGCGGATTCGCTGGTCACCCCGCTCAACGACAGCTTCGTCGACTTCGACCTGATCGGCCAGGTCGATGCCGAAACCTTCAAGGTGCGCCGCCTGTCGTTCTATGCCGAGCTGATCTGGGAAGCGCGCAAGAAGCGGGCGATGGCAACGATCAAGGACGCGCGCCGCGAGATGGACTGGGTCGTGGTGCGCAACCGCACCGGCTATACCGAAGCGCGCAACCAGCGCCGTATCGACCAGGCGCTGACCGAACTGTCCAAGCGCGTCGGCTTCCGCGTGGCCAGCGGCCTTTCGGAGCGCGTGATCTATCGCGAACTGTTCCCGAGCGGGCTGACCCTGCTCGACAAGGGACACCTGGGCGAACTGGGCACGAGTCACCTCGTCGCACGGCAGGAATTGCGCACGCTGGTCTCGGGCCTCAACCTGCCGATGCCGGGCAAGACCGCACCCGAACCGAAGCTGGAAAGCGCCGCCTGATGATCAAGCTGCTCACGCTTGCGATCCTCGCCAGCCTTGCGTGCAAGCTGCTGGCAGGGCGCTGGCCGTGGGAGCTTTTGCAAGGGGACCCGCGCGCCGCAAACGAGGCGCGGGCGCGCAACCTTCTCGGCATCGGGCCGCAGGCGGGATACGACGAGGTGATCGAGGCGCACCGCCGGCTGCTCCAGAAGGTCCATCCCGATCGCGGCGGCAGCAACGAAGCCGTGCATGAGGCCAATGCCGCGCGCGACCTGCTGCTGGCGCGGCTGGCCGACCGGCGCGAGGCCTGATCAGGTCGCCGAGGCAGCAACCGGATGACCGCGCACCGCTTCCACCCTTCGATCCTGCGCGAATACGATATTCGCGGCGTCTTCGGCGAAACGCTGAGTGCGGACGATGCCCGCGCGGTGGGGCGCAGCTTTGGCTCGGTGGTACGATCACGCGGCGGCGCCCGCGTAGCGGTCGGCTGCGACGGGCGCATCAGCACGCCGGTGCTGGAACATGCACTGGTCGAGGGACTGACCGCCAGCGGGGTTGACGTGGTGCGGATCGGGCTGGGACCAAGCCCGATGCTCTACTTTGCGGCAACGCCCGGTTCGGGCGGGTTAGCCCCAGAGGTGCAGGGCGGCGTTCAGGTAACCGGCAGCCACAATCCCGCCAATCACAATGGCTTCAAGATGGTACTTGAAGGTGCGGCGTTCTTCGGGAGCGACATAGTCGATCTCGGGCGGATCGCCGAGGAAGGCGCGTGGACTTCCGGCAACGGGCGCGTCGAGGACGCCGACGTTTCCGCCGCCTACGTCGATTGCCTGATCGGCGCGCTGGATGGCATCGGCTTGGATGTGCTGCAAGGACTCGCCATCGGCTGGGACGCGGGCAACGGCGCTGCCGGCCCCCTGATCGACGCGTTGACCGCCCGGCTGCCCGGACGGCATGTCCTTCTTCACACGAGCGTGGACGGCCATTTTCCCAACCATCATCCTGATCCGACTGTGGAAGCCAATCTCACCGATCTTCGCCGCGCTGTCGCGGCGGGAAGCCTCGACTTCGGACTGGCATTCGACGGGGATGGAGACAGGATCGGGGCTGTCGATGGCCGGGGTCGCGTGCTCTGGGCCGACCAGCTCCTGGCGATCTATGCCGAGGAAGTCCTGCGCGAGCGCCCGAAATCCACGATTATCGCCGATGTGAAAGCCAGCTCAACGCTGTTTGCACGCATTGCAGAGCTGGGCGGAACGCCCCTGATGTGGAAAACCGGGCATTCGCCGATCAAGTCCAAAATGAAGGAGACACTTGCCCCGCTGGCCGGGGAAATGAGCGGCCACATGTTCTTTGCCGACCGTTACTTCGGATATGACGATGCGCTCTATGCCGCCGTCAGGCTGATCGCGGCAACCGTCAGGCTGGGCAAGTCGGTCACGCAGATGCGCGATGCCATGCCCGAAATGGTCACGACGCCCGAGTTGCGCTTCGCCGTGCCCCGCGAACGGAAAGCCACAGCGGTGGCCGAGGTATTGCAGAATCTCCGCACGGAAGGCGCCGAGGTGAACGACACCGACGGCGTACGCGTCGACACGGCCGACGGCTGGTGGTTGCTGCGATCGTCCAACACCGAGGATGTGCTGGTGGTTCGCGCCGAGTCCGCCGACGAAGGCGGGCTCGACCGGCTCATGGCCGAAGTCGACACCCGCCTTGCTGCCGTGGGGATCAGGCGTCCGGCGTGACCGAACGGTCGCCGTTGCCCCAGCCCAGCGTGCCGCCCTGGCCTTCGAGACCACTGCCGGCCTTCACGCGCAGGTTGTTTTGCACGTGCTTCACCCCGCCGATGTCCTCGACGACGTCTTCCGCGCGGCGCTTTTCGGCGCGGCTGCCAACCGTGCCGGCCAGCGTCACTTCACCTTCGGTGACCATCACCGTGATCTGGCGCGCATCAATGTGATGGTCGTCGGTCAGGCGATCGTTGGCGTCCTCGCGGATGCGTTCGTCCGAGCGCGTGTAGTCGCCCGGGCCCTTTCCGCGATGGCTCTCGCGCTGGCCCCCTCGTCGGCTATTGTCCCGGTCGTCATCAGCGCCGAACCAGCCGCGCACCTCGTCGACAGCACGGTCGAAAAAGCCGCGGGGATCATGGTCGCCGTAACCGCCGCGACCGCTGTAGCCGTAGGATGACGGGTAACCTCCGGCCGAGCCGGTGCCATAGGCGCCGTATCCGGCTGGCCCACCCCAGGCACGACGGCCTTCGCCATAGTCTTCTGCCGTGAAATAATCGGCGGTGTTTGCGGCGTTGCCGCTGGCCGTATCTCGCCAGCGCGAGCGGCCCTGCGGGGCGCGGGCCTGCCCCGTGTAGTGCCGGTCGCCCACTTCCCAATCGTGGGTACGCCGATCGCCGCGCATGTCCTGGTCCATCCATCCGGTTGGCGGATCGCCCAGCGGCGTTGACGCCCCGGTCGAGCCGGAGCGACCCCACTGGTCACGGTCGCGGTCGCTGCGGTCATAGCGATCCCGGTTGAATTCCGGGGCGAACTCGCCGGAATAATCGCGGCTCTGGCGTCGCTCTTCGTCCTGCCAGCGGTCGCGCGAGTTCCAATCCATGCGTTGGCCCATGGCTTTTTCTCCTTTCAAGGCGTTGTCATGGAAAGAAAACGGACAGGGGCGTGCCCTGCCCCCTCGCCCCGGCGCATCCACGGTCCATCCCGTCGTGCCTGCTGCCCGGCGCGCTTTGCGCTTGCCAACCGCGCGGGCCCTGTCGCATCACGCCGGTTGATATCTGCAGGAAGACGAATGCTCATCGGGATCGATCTGGGGACCACCAACAGTGCGGTGGCCATGTGGCAGGCAAACGAGAACGGCGGAGAGGCAAAGCTCGTGCCGAATGCCCTCGGGGCGCTGCTCACCCCTTCTGCCGTTTCGGTCCTGCCCGATGGCACGACGCTGGTCGGAGCCGCCGCGCTGGAGAGGATGGGCCTCAAGGATGGGGCCACCGCAACCAGTTTCAAGCGATTCATGGGCACCGACCGCAAGGTGAAGCTGGGCAAGAAGGAGTTCTCTGCCGAGGACCTGTCCGCGCTCGTGCTCATGGCCCTGCGCGACGATGTGGCCGCCTGCACCGGCACCCGCCCCACCGAAGCCGTCATCACCGTGCCCGCCTATTTCAACGACCGCCAGCGCAAGGCGACCCGCCGCGCCGGTGAACTGGCGGGCCTAACCGTACGCCGCCTGATCAACGAACCAACCGCCGCCGCACTCGCCTTCGGCCTGCAGGACAAGGCCGAGCGCGAGCCGTTTCTGGTGTTCGACCTGGGCGGAGGCACTTTCGACGTCTCGATCGTCGAGATGTTCGAGGGCATCGTCGAGGTCCGCGCCTCGGCAGGGGACAACCGGCTGGGCGGTGATGATTTCAATGCCGCTCTGGCGATGGCCGTGCGTGGGCGGCTCGATCCCGACGGCCTGCTCGCCAAGCTGGAAGAACCGCGCGCACAGGCCCTGCTGCTGCAGGCCGCCGAACGTGCCAAGCGCGCGCTGAGCGAGGGGCAGGAAGCCGAATTTGCAGTGACGGTCGAGGACCAGCGGCTTTCCACCACGATCACCACGAGCGAATTCGAGGCCCAGGCCGAAGGGCTGATCCGCCGGTTGCGCGATCCGGTGGTGCGCGCCCTGCGCGACAGCCAGATCGACGCCGCGTCCTTGAGCGAAGTCGTGCTTGTCGGCGGGGCGACGCGCATGCCGGTGGTGCGCAAGGCGATCACGCGCCTGTTCGGACGCTTCCCAAATTCCTCGGTCCATCCCGACCATGCGGTGGCGCTCGGCGCGGCCATCCAGGGCGGGCTGATCGCGCGCGACGGCGGGCTCGAGGAAATCCGCATCACCGACGTCTGCCCGTTTACGCTGGGCATCGAGACAGCTGAGCATTCGGCGCGCGGCACGATCCAGCAGGGCCTGTTCTCGCCGATCATCGAACGCAACACCCCGGTCCCGGTCAGCCGTTCTGGCATCTACAGCACGATGGGCGACAACCAGAAGCAGATCGAGGTGAAGATCTACCAGGGCGAGGCGCGCGAGGTTTCGGGCAACGTCCACCTCGGGCAGATCAAGGTGCCGGTCCCGGCGAAGCCTGCGGGCGAAGTCTCGATCGATGTGCGCTTCTCCTACGACAGTTCGGGCCTGCTCGAGGTGGACGTGGAAGTGCCGCTGACCGGCGCCAGGCACAACCTCCTCATCATCGACGAGGAAGACCGCAAGGCCGCGAAGGATCTCGATGCCCGGCGCCAGGCGCTGGCCGCGCTGAAGCACCACCCGCGCGAGGAGGCGGGCAACCAGGCGCTGCTGGCCCGCGCCGAGCGGTGCTACGAGGAATTCCTGGGCGATGTCCGCGCCGTCATCGGTGATCGCACCCGCATGTTCGTGGCCGCGCTCGACAGCCAGGAACCGCGGCGCATTGCCGATGCCTCGGCGATGCTGACAGAGCTTCTCGACATGCTCGAAGCCAACCCGCCGCTGTGACGCCAGAGGGATGACACCCACTCAAGCCTGGAAGGTCCTCGGGATCGCGAAGACGCCGGACGTGGCGGCGATCCGGCGCGCCTATGCCGAGCGCCTGAAAGCCATGGACGTCGACAAGGACGTTGATGGCTATGCCCGGCTGCGCGAGGCGCGTGACAGCGCCCTGCGCTGGGCGAAGATGCAGGCAGCACCGCCTGCGGACGAGGAGTTCGATCCTTTCGCGGGCGTGACGCCGCTCGGGGATGCCGGAGAGGCCGCTCCCGAGGCCGAACAATCAAGCTGGCTCTATGCCGCCCCTGCAGTGAAGGGGGAGGTTGATCCCAGCCTGACGCGCAAGCTCGGCGAGGCGGCACCGAAGCTTGACGTGACGCCGGGTTTCGTGGCCGCGCAGGCCCCGGCCGAACAGGCCATCGCGGTCAAGCGCGATCCGTTCGAACGCCCCGTCCTGCTGGGTCTGGAGCCAACCTCGGACGCGGTCATGCCGGCATGGGCGCACGAGCAGGCGCTCTATCGGCTGCTTCTGCCCGACATGGTGGACGACGAGGAGACCCTGCCGCCGCTCGAAGGCTGGGAGGAGGCCATGGCGCTCGGCCACCTCAAGGCCGTGCTGCGCAATGCCGAGACCGTCAGCGTCACCGCCTTTGACGAGATCGACAACTGGCTGGCTGGCATCCTTGCCCGCAGCTGGCCACGCTCGGCCCCGCTGCTGGAGCCTGCCGCCAAGGTCTTCGGCTGGGAAAGCGAGCGCGGGCAAGTTTCGGAAAGGCCGGCCATAGCCTTCCTCAACGCCCGCCTGCGCGGCCTGCGCTTCCGCGAAAAGGTGCAGGACCCGAAGCACCCGCTGCACAAGGCGTGGAACGAACTGACCACGCCCGCGCAACAGGGCAGCCGCAAGGGCTGGTTCGTCAAGCGCGCCGACGTGGAGCAACTGCTCGAAGGCGTGCGCAAGAACTTTCCGGAAGTGGAGCACTACTTCGATCCGTGGCGCGTGGCGCTGTGGGAAAAGAACACCAGCGCAAACGTCGGGCAGGGCTGGTTCAGCAGCGGTCGACTGATCCTGTTGGCGGTCATCTTCGGCGTACAGATCCTGCGGGTCGTGTTCAGCAGCAACGACAGCTCGACCGAACCCCCGCCGGTGCCGGAGATATCGATCAGCCAGAGTGCGCAAGAGAAGGAAATCGTCGGCCGCGCGGTTACCGCCGTGTTCGGGCCGGAGATCACCTTCGATGGCCTGCAGTCGCTCCAGCCCGATCTCGCCGCACTGTTCAGCGCCAACCGCACCATCGCGCGCACTGATGGCAGCAGTGATGGCAGCAGTGATGAGGCCTACACCGCGAAAGTGCAGGATCTGGTGCGCGAACGCATGTATGCGACTGCGCTTGTCGAAAAAGGGGGTCTGCTGGCCGATGTGCAGCGCATTCGTGCCGACCTGCTGCGCGCCGCGCGAAAGACCGGGCCTGATGCCTGCATGGCTTTCCTCCGCACGCGCCGCATGGCATCCGGGGTCAAGGTTCCTCCTGCCGTGCTGGAACGCGAACGCACCCTTGCGGTGAAGATGCTCGACGCCCGCCAGCTCGGCCCGCCGCAGCGGATCAAGCCGGGGACGGCAAGCGTGCCGGGTGAACTGATCGGCAAGGTCATCACCGAAACCGGCATACCCGACAAGCGCGTGCGACAGGCGATGGGTGGCAAGGGTTCGGACGCCGACCAGTGCGCGGTGACCATCGGCCTGATCGACGCCGCGCTTGGCTGGAAGGTGGCGACAGAACGAGAGGCGATCCTTTCGGTTCTGTAAGGCCGTGCCTATCTTGGGGGCGATGACGCTCGCTCCCTCGATCACTGACTGGTTCGAAAGCCGCAGCTGGCGCGTGCGGCGTCACCAGAGCGAGATGCTGGAAGCCGCCCGTGCGGGCGATCATGCCCTGCTGGTGGCCGATACCGGCGCGGGCAAGACGCTGGCGGGGTTCCTGCCGACGCTGCAGGATTTCGCAGGCGATGATCTGCCGGGCGACGGACTGCACACGCTCTACGTCTCGCCGCTGAAGGCGCTGGCGCATGACGTGCAGCGCAACCTTCTCACGCCCATCGAGGAAATCGGCCTGCCTATCCGGGTGGAGACGCGCAGCGGCGATACGCCTTCGGACCGCAAGGCCCGCCAGCGCGCCAAGCCGCCGCATGTGCTGCTGACGACGCCTGAATCGCTGTCCTTGCTGCTGAGCTATCCGGAAGCGGCAACGATCTTCGCGGGTCTGAGGCGGGTGATAATCGACGAGGTCCACGCCTTTGCCACCGGCAAGCGCGGCGATCTTCTCGCGCTCTCGCTGGCGCGGCTGCAGGCAATTGCCCCCGACATGCGGCGCGCCGCGCTTTCCGCAACCTTGGCCGATCCGCAGGACTTCTGCGCGTGGCTCGCGCCCGATGGCAATGCTGCTTCGGTGCAGCTGGTGGAGGGCGAAGCGGGCGCAAGGCCCGAACTTTCGATCATGAACCCCGAGGACGAGCGGGTGCCTTGGGGTGGCCATGCCGCTGCGTGGGCCGTGCCGCAGCTCTATGACGAGATAAAGCGCAACCAGACCACCCTGATCTTCACCAACACGCGATTCCTCGCCGAATACATCTTCCAACTGCTGTGGGACATCAACGACGACAAGCTGCCGATCGGCATCCACCACGGCTCCTTGTCGAAGGAAGCACGACGCAAGGTCGAAGGGGCGATGGCCCGCGGCGAGTTGCGCGCGCTGGTCTGCACCGCCAGCCTCGACCTAGGCGTGGACTGGGGCGATGTCGACCTGGTCGTGCAGATGGGCGCACCCAAGGGCTCGTCGCGCCTGCTGCAGCGCATCGGCCGCGCCAACCACCGCCTCGATTGCCCCAGCCGGGCACTGCTTGCGCCCGGCAACCGCTTCGAATTTCTCGAAGCATTCGCAGCGCAGGAAGCGGTCCACGAGGGGCGGCGCGATGGCGAGGACTTCCGCCCCGGCGGTCTTGACGTGCTGGCGCAGCACGTCATGGCCTGCGCCTGCGCCGGACCGTTTGACGAGAAGGCGCTCCATGCCGAGGTCCGCTCCGCCCATCCCTACCGCTGGGTCGATGAAGCGCAGTGGCAGCGCGTGCTCGAATTCGTGGCAACCGGCGGCTATGCCTTGCGCGCTTATGACCGCTTCAAGCGCATCGTGCGCGACAAGCATGGTACCTGGCGACTGACCCACCCCGAACATGCCGCGCGCCATCGCCTCAATGCCGGAATCATCGTCGATTCCGAAATGCTCGACGTGCGCTTTCGCAACGGCCGTTCGCTCGGCAAGGTCGAAGAGAGCTTCGGCGCGACGCTTTCCCCCGGCGATACGATCCGCTTTGCCGGGATGGACCTTGAGGTCGAAGGCGTGCGTGATCTTGAACTGATCGTGCGGGCGGCAAAGAAGCCGGGTCAGATCCCCAGCTACATGGGCGCGCGCCTGCCGCTGACCACGCACCTGTCCGATCGCGTGCGGGGGCTGATGGTCGATCGTGCAGGCTGGTCGCGCTTCCCTGATGACGTGCGCGAATGGCTGGAAATGCAGGACTGGCGCAGCCGGCTGCCGGGGCCGGGCATGCTGCTGGCCGAAAGCTTCCCCCACCAGAACAAGCACTACACCGTCTACTACACGTTCGAGGGCTGGAACGCGAACCAGTCGCTCGGCATGCTGATCACGCGCCGGATGAACGAGCTGGGCCTCGCCCCGCTGGGCTTTGTGGCCAATGATTATTCGCTGGCCGTTTGGGGTGCGAGGCCGGTCCTTGATCCCGCGCCGCTGCTCTCATCCGACATCCTCGCGCACGAGTTCGTGGAGTGGGTGCAGGAATCGCACCTGCTGCGCCGCGCCTTCCGCGAGGTGGCGGTGATCTCGGGACTGGTCGAACGGCAGCATCCGGGCAAGCGCAAGTCGGGCAAGCAGGTCACCTTCTCGACCGACCTGATCTACGACGTGCTGCGCAAGTACGAGCCTGACCACCTGCTGATCCAGGCCGCATGGGCCGATGCCCGCGCGCGGATGACCGACGTCGGCCGGCTGGGCGACCTGCTCGATCGCGCGGCTGGCCAGCTGGTCCACGTCGAGCTGGACCGCGTCAGCCCGCTTGCCGTGCCGGTGCTGGTGATGATCGGCCGCGAGACCACGCCAGCGGGCGCTGCGGATGATGAGCTTCTGGTCGAGGCGGAGAGCCTTGCCGCTGCGGCGATGCGGGCTGATTGAGGCGTAAAAAAGCGGGACCCCGGATCAAGTCCGGGGTGGCGGTTGTTTCAGCGCATCATTTCCTTCGTCACCCCGGGCTTGACCCGGGGTCCCGCTTCTTCGTCAATTCGTCTCGCGCGCCAGCCGGTCGGCCAGCTCGGCGATTTCCGAAGGATCGAGCAGCCACGTCCGCGTCGCCCGGCCCTCGCGGTGGATCGGCTTGGTCAGCAGCACGCGGGCATTGTCACGCGCGTGGGGCTTGTAGAGGCCGTAGTGCAGCGCACAGTCACGGATCGTGCCGATGATCGGGGCGCGGCCCTCAAGGTCGATCATCGTGGCGGGCTGGTCCCACGGGATTTCGTCGGTGAAGGCCACGATCAAACGTCCAGGTTCGCCACGTTGAGCGCGTTTTCCTGGATGAAGTCGCGGCGCGGCTCCACCACGTCGCCCATCAGACGGGTGAAGATCTCGTCGGTCACGTCGGCGTCCTCGACCTTGACCTGCAACAGCGAGCGGTTGTCTGGATCGAGCGTGGTTTCCCAGAGCTGCTCGGCGTTCATCTCGCCAAGGCCCTTGTAGCGCTGGATCGACAGACCCTTGCGGCCACCGGCAAAGACTGCATCGAGCAGTTCGGAAGGCCGCGTGATCGCATCCTTGACCTTGGCGGCAGGTGCGGCCGGTGCTTCATCATCCCCTTCGGCCAGGACCGGCGCAGGCTCTGCCTCGGCAGCCGTCGCGCGCACCAGACGGGCCATCCCGGCATAGACCTCGGCGTTCTCGGCGGCGAGCTTGGCCAGCTTGCGCGCCTCGGCGCTGACGAGAAAGCCCGCTTCGATCATGTGATGATCGGTCACCCCGCGCCACAGGCGCTGCACGTGATAACCACCCTCTTCCGATACCACGACGCTCCAGCGCGCTTCGGTATCGCCGCGGTTGAGCCAGTCTGCCGCCTTGGCGAGAGCAGCATCGCGCTGCTCGGCGCCCATCTCCGGCTCGAGCGCGCCCGAAAGCGCCAGCGCCTCGATGATCGAGGGGTTATAGCGGCGCGGCACGAAGCCCATCAGGTTGCGCATGCGCAGGGCATGGTCGACCAGCGCCTCGAGATCGGGGCCGCTGCGCGCACCACCGGCGGTTTCAAGAATACGGCCCGAAAGCCCCGCCTCGACCAGATAGCGGTCCATCGCAGCGTTATCCTTGAGGTAAACCTCGCTGCGCCCCTTGGCGACCTTGTAGAGCGGCGGCTGGGCGATGAAGAGGTGCCCGGCCTTGATGATCTCGGGCATCTGGCGATGGAAGAACGTCAGCAGCAGCGTGCGGATATGCGCGCCGTCGACGTCGGCGTCGGTCATGATCACGATCTTGTGATAGCGCAGCTTGTCGATGTTGAATTCGTCGCGCAGGCCGGTGCCCATCGCCTGGATCAGCGTGCCGACTTCCTTCGAGCCGATGATGCGATCGAAGCGGGCTCGCTCCACGTTGAGGATCTTGCCCTTCAAGGGCAGAATCGCCTGCGTCTTGCGATCGCGCCCCTGCTTGGCCGAACCACCTGCCGAGTCACCCTCGACCAGGAACAGTTCGCACTTGGCCGGATCGCGCTCCTGGCAGTCCGCCAACTTGCCCGGCAGCGAGGCGATGTCCATCGCGCCCTTGCGTCGGGTCAACTCACGGGCGCGCTTGGCCGCTTCGCGTGCGGCGGCGGCGTCGATCACCTTCTGCACGATGGCCTTGGCGTGGCCGGGATTTTCCTCCAGCCATTCGACCATCTTGTCGGCCATCAGGCTTTCGAGTGGCTGACGCACTTCCGACGAAACCAGCTTGTCCTTGGTCTGCGAGGAGAACTTCGGATCGGGCAGCTTGACCGAGACGATGGCGGTGAGGCCTTCGCGCATGTCGTCGCCGGTAAGGCTGACCTTCTCCTTCTTGAGCAGGCCCGACCGCTCGGCATAGCCGTTCAGCGTGCGGGTCAGCGCCGCGCGGAACGCCGCCAGGTGCGTGCCGCCATCGCGCTGCGGGATGTTGTTGGTAAAGCACAGAACGTTTTCGTAGTAGCTGTCGTTCCATTCGAGCGCGACATCGATGCCGATGCCATCGCGGTTGGCGGAGATCGCCACAGGCTCGGGCATCAGGGGCTGCTTGTTGCGGTCGAGATACTTCACGAAGGCCGCGATGCCGCCTTCGTAATAGAGATCGTGCTCCTTCACTTCCTCGTGCCGCTTGTCGCGCAGCATGATGCGCACGCCCGAATTGAGGAAGGCGAGCTCACGGTAGCGGTGTTCGAGCTTGTCGAAATCGAACTCAAGCACGTTCTTGAACGTCTCGTGGCTCGCCTGGAAGGTCACGCGCGTGCCCTTCTTGCCTTCAGGCGCCGGCCCGCGCACTTCCAGCGGCGCAACGGCATCGCCGTGCGCGAACTTCATCCAGTGCTCCTTGCCGTCACGCCAGATCGTCAGCTCCAGCCATTCCGACAGCGCATTGACCACCGACACGCCGACGCCATGGAGCCCGCCCGAAACCTTGTAGGCGTTGTCATCCGAGGTATTCTCGAACTTGCCGCCCGCGTGGAGCTGGGTCATGATGACCTCGGCCGCAGAGACGCCCTCTTCGGCGTGAATGTCGGTCGGAATGCCGCGCCCGTTGTCTTCCACCGAGACCGAGCCATCGGGGTTCAATTCGATCAGCACCAGATCGCAGTGACCGGCCAAAGCCTCGTCGATCGCGTTGTCGGAAACCTCGAAAACCATGTGGTGCAGGCCCGAACCATCGTCGGTATCGCCGATGTACATGCCGGGGCGTTTGCGCACCGCATCGAGGCCTTTCAGGACCTTGATGGAATCGGCGCCATAGGCGTTGGTGTTGGGTGTGTTTTCGTTGGTGCTCGACATAGTCTGCACATAGGCACGAAAGGGCAAAAACCCAAGCGAATCCGGCCTGTTTTACACAAGGGAAAGCCCCGATCGGCGCGCGGCGAAGGCAGGCTGTGGAAATGCACCCATTCAGCCCCTTGACGCCAGACTCGCAGGCGTGTTCCATGGGCGCATGTGTAACACTGCGGTCACCAGGCAAAGCCATGACTGCCCCTGCGGAGGCGCTCCCGCCTCTGTGTGCAGGGAAGAAGTCGGGACGTGCTCCATAAGGCGCTGATCGATCGGGCGGCTTCGGCCAGGCCCAACAGCGGTGACAGCACCGCCTTCAACGATGTTCTGCACAATGACCGGCATCTGGCGAACTGCCCCGCGCTGGTCCTCAATGCCGACTACACCCCGCTCAGCTATTACCCCTTGAGCCTGTGGCCGTGGCAGACCGCGATCAAGGCGGTGTTCCTCGAACGCGTCGACATCATCGAGACCTACGACCGCGAGGTCCACAGCGCCAGCTTCGGCATGAGGCTGCCCTCGGTCATCGCGCTGCGGCAATACGTGCGGCCGAGCGAGTATCCCGCCTTCACCCGCTTCAACCTGTTCCTGCGCGACCGCTTTCAGTGCCAGTATTGCGGCAGCCCCGACCTCTTGACCTTCGACCATATCGTGCCGCGTCGCCTCGGCGGGCGCACCTCGTGGGAGAACGTGGCAGCCGCCTGCTCACCCTGCAATCTCAGGAAGGGCGGACGCACCCCAGAACAGGCGCACATGCGGCTGATGAACCGCGCGATCCGCCCGACCACCTGGCAACTGCAGGAGCGCGGCCGCGCCTTCCCGCCCAATTACCTGCACGAAACCTGGCGCGACTGGCTCTACTGGGACGTCGAACTGGAAAGCTGAGGCGGTAGCCGATGCGGGCAGATGCTTCGACAAGCTCAGCATGAGCGGGTTTTATGGAGATCCCCGCTCGTCCTGAGCCTGTCGAAGGACGCTGGAACTAAGCCCGCCGCTCCAGCAACGCCGCTCCCTTCAGGAACAGCGCCAGCGTGACCAGAGAAATCGCCGCCGCCAGCAGGATCGGCATTCCCGGCAGGTGATATATCGCTTTCGGACCGCTGAACTTCTCCAGCGTCTGCGTGTACATCGGCGGTCCGATGATCGCTGCTATCGATCCGATCGACTGCACCGCGCCCTGCAACTCGCCCTGGCTGCGCGCATCGACCGCGCGGCTGTTGAACGCCGAGATCGGTGACTGCACGAAGCCCTGCAAGGCGCCCACTCCAATCGCCACGTAGACCTGCCACGGCTCCTGCGCCAAAGTGTAGAGCACCGCCGAAACGCACAGGCCTGCCACACCAAGCACAACCGCGCGTTTCTCACCCAGCACCGGCAGGAACAGGCGCAGGCCCACCCCCTGCACCAGCGCGCTGCTGAACCCCACCAGCGCCAGCGCCACGCCGACCTGGCCGACCGTGAATCCGTAGGCGGCAATCGCGAAGTAGGACCACGCCGCCGGGTAGACGATATGCGCCAGTTGCCACGTGCCGAGCGCCGCCACGAACCACAGCACTGTCGGGCTCTGCCCCTTCAGCGCGCGCAGCGAGGCCATGGCGTTTGCCTTCCGCCAGTCGAACGGGCGGCGGTTTTCAGGGGCCAGCGATTCCTTGAGGAAGAAGAACCCGAACACGGCATTGGCCAGCGCCAGCCCGGCGGCGGTGTAGAACGGCAGGCGCGGGTCGATCGACCCGAGCAACCCGCCCATCGCCGGGCCGACGACGAAGCCGATGCCGAATGCGAGCCCCATCAGCCCGAAGTTCGCCGCGCGCTTTTCGGGTGGGGTAACGTCGGCAATGTAGGCATAGGCCGGAGAGAAACTGGCGCCCGTGACGCCCGCAATCAGCCGCCCGGCAATCAGCCACCCGAAATTGGGCGCCATCGCCTGCAGCAGGTAATCCAGCCCTAGCATGAGCACCGCCGCGAGCAGTATCGGGCGACGGCCAAAGCGGTCCGAAAGGTTGCCCAGCACCGGCGCGAACACGAACTGCATCGCCGCATAGCCCGCCCCCAGCCAGCCGGCGTAACCTGCCGCGGTGCCGATATCGACATGCGTCAGGTCCATGATCAGGCCCGGCAGCACCGGCGTCACCACGCCAAAGCCGAGCATGTCGATCAGGACAATCGCAAAGACGACGCCGAAAGAGGCGCGATGCCCTGATGCTGCCCCTGCCGCCATGCGATCAGCGCCGCGAGAGCGCTGCCTCGCTTTCGGCCATGAGCTGGGCGATGATCTCGGCCACCGGCTCTTCCTTCGTCACCATGCCGACCGACTGGCCAGCCATGACCGAGCCGCGCTCGACATCGCCGTCGATCACCGCACGGCGCAACGCGCCTGCCCAGAAGTGCTCGATCTCGAGCTGGGCGGCGGCCATGTCGAGCTTGCCCTCGTCGAGCAGCTTGGCCACTTCCACCTGCTTTGCGGTGAACTCCTCGGTGCCCTTGTTCTTGAGCGCACGGACCGGAATTACCGGCAGGCGCGGATCGACCTGCACCGAAGCCACCGCATCGCGGGCATTGCCCCGGAAGAACGCCGCCTTGAACGCGGGATGCGCAATCGATTCCGTGGCGCAGGCAAAGCGGGTGCCAAGCTGCACGCCCGAAGCACCCATCTCGAGATAGCTGGCGATCATCTCCCCCCGCCCGATGCCCCCTGCCACGAACACCACGTGGTCTTCAGCCAGCGCGGGCAGGAATTCCTGCGCGAGCACCGAAGTGGAAACAGGGCCGATATGGCCGCCCGCTTCCGAACCTTCGATCACCAGCGCGTCCGCACCGGAACGCAGCAGCTTCTTGGCCAGCGCCAGCGTCGGCGCGAAGACGATGACCTTGGCGCCAAAGGCCTTGATCGCCTCGACGCTGCCCTTGGGCGGGATGCCGCCGGCGAGCACGACATGGCCGACCTTGTGCTTCGCACAGACCGCGATCAGGTCGAACAGCGCCGGGTGCATCGTGATCAGGTTCACGCCGAAGGGCTTGTCCGTCAGCGCCCTGGTTGCGGCAATTTCGGTATCGAGGAGTTCGGGCGTCATCGCCCCGCAGGCAATCACGCCGAAGCCCCCGGCGTTGCTGATTGCCGAAACAAGGTTGCGCTCCGACACCCAGCTCATCGCTCCGCACAGGATGGCGTGCTCCGTGCCGAGAAATTCGGCGCCACGGCGCATGAGGGCTGATGTCTTGGGTGTTGCAGGCATGCTTCGAGAATCCCGTCCGAAAGTCCGGCGCGCGCTTTAGGGCGGGTTTGGGGCGGCAACAAGGCCGGACTTGGCCGCATCATCGCCAGAAGCGATAACTCTGCGCAAGTTAACCTGTTTTACCGATCATGCCATGTCCGGTAGAAGGCTTGCATCAAGTGGGTTCCCCCTCACCCACCGAGCCCCGAGAGCCGGTCGTCTCAATCTCCTAGACTGGCCCGGGTCGCACCCCGCCCTTTGGCTCCGGATCGGGCCGGAGGGCGGGGTTTCATTTTGCCTGGCCGCAGATTTCGCCTAAGCGCGAGGCATGACGGAAATCCTCTCGGGCCAGACGCTTGTTCGTGCCGACATCGCTGCGCTTGCCGGCAAGGCCCCGCAACACCTCGAATCCTGCGACCTCGACGAGGCGGACCTTTCCAAGCTCGACCTCTCGGGCTGGACGTTCGAACGCTGCTCGATGCGCCACGCCGATCTTTCCGGCGCAAGGCTCGTCCGCACGGTCTGGCGGTCGACCAAGGCACCGTTTGCCAACCTGACCGGCGCGGATCTTGAAGAAGCGCAGATCCGAGGCTGCGATCTCAACAACGCATCGCTGCGCCGCGCCAACATCGGCTCGGCCAAGGTCGTCTCCACGCGCATGACCGGCGCGGACCTGCACATGGCCAAGGGCATGGGCTTCACCTTCGAGGAAGTGCTGCTGGTTGGCGCGCGCCTGCCCGGCCTCTCGTTCCGCAAGGAGAAGCTGGTGCGGCTCGACATGGCGCAGGCGGACCTTGCCAAGTGCGACTTCCGCGGCGCCGTGCTTGAAGGGTGCAGCTTGCGCGAAGCCAATCTCGATGGCGCGCAGTTTGCCGGCGCAGACCTTCGCGGCGCAGACCTCGGCGGGCTGCAACTCGAAGACGCCCGGGTCTTCCGTGGTGCCGTGATTTCGCGCGAGCAGGCCGAACAACTGCTGTCAGGCTGGGGCCTGCTGATCAGGTAGTCTTGTGGGCCCACCCCTGCCCCCTCCCGCCTGCGGGAGGGGAATGACAGGGCAGTGATAATCCCCCCTCCCGCAGGCGGGAGGGGCTGGGGG
>NZ_LSIA01000266.1:0-19883 GCF_001556015.1 Novosphingobium sp. CCH12-A3
GAAGCGCTTATGCGCTTCCTACTCCACTCAAGATCATCGGGTGGGGCTGGATGTACCTCTCGACGGTGCTCGACGACTTCTCGCGCTACATCATCGCCTGGAAGCTATGCACCAACATGCGGGCCGAGGACGTGACCGACACGCTGGACCTCGCGCTCGCGGCTTCCGGCTGCGACAGCGCCAAGGTGCTGCACAAGCCCAGGCTGCTCAGCGATAATGGCCCCAGCTACATCGCCGGCGAGCTGGCGGAATATATCGAGGCCCGGAAGATGAGCCACGTGCGCGGCGCCCCGTGCCATCCGCAAACACAGGGCAAGATCGAGCGCTGGCACCAGACCCTGAAAAACCGCATCCTGCTGGAAAACTACTTCCTGCCCGGCGACCTTGAGGCCCAGATCGAGGCCTTCGTCGAGCACTACAACCACCAGCGTTATCACGAGAGCCTGAGCAACGTGACGCCCGCCGACGCCTACTTCGGCAGGGCACCAACGATCCTCAAACAGCGCGAAAGGATCAAACGACAGACCATCGAACATCGGCGCTTGCAACACCGCAAGCTCGCCGCATAAAACCCAACCCCAGACGAGGTCCGCCCTCCGCTAATCTAAGCCGCGATCTGTGCCGAATGTTCTGACGACGGACATGCTGATCCCCGGGCTCCCTGCGCGCGAGCAGCTTCTGCCCTTCAACCGTGTCGATCACGATGCCGAACCAGCTGCAATTCTCGCGAATGACGCCGACTGGGATCGCGCATTTGTCGGAGGCGAGGCAATAGTCGATGATCGGAATGACCGCGGATTTGCCAGTCTTCGACGCGCCGCTGATGACGTTCACGACACCCGGATGGAAATCCAGCTCGCGGGGCTTTTCATCGGTACGTGGCCAGAGGATCAACTTGAGGAGCTGGAAATACATTAGAAGTCGATCCTCAAGGTTGATGCGATTTGTGGAAGGCCGAGCTTGGAAAACCAGTAGCCGATCTTGTCGGCAGCGCTCGAAAATCCTTTCAGCCGTTCAGGGATGGAGGGCTTCTTCACATCAAGAAAATCGAGCGAATATCCGTGCAGCAGTGCGGAGCCATGGTCGATGCGAATGAGCCGAGATGTCGATGCGACGCCGATCGACTGGAGGCTAAGCGGCCTGAGCAAACGCGCGCGTGAGTGAAGTTCGACAAGGACTTCACGTTCGCGGTCGAATTTAGCGGTGAACAGGGTTAGGCCGGATGCCTTTCTGGTCGACGCAACGGCGTCGAACGTCTGCCGGTGAAGCAGCATCGGCAGGACGAGGAAAGCGAGCAGGAACGGCGCAGCCTCAGCGGCACCGTCCTCCTGATACCCCAGCGCGAAATTCCAGATGAGATAGGCGCCAATGCCAGGGTTCTGGATAAGTTCGAGTTCGGTGAGGTCTGTGCTTGCAAAGGCCGTCATTCAGGGGCTTCTCCCAGAAGCGATTCATAGTCCGCGTGCCAGCCGAGTCGACGGCGATCGGCCAGATCGTTGAAACTCCCATGGACGAAATGCCCAGGCACTATCCGTCCTTCGAGCGGGGCCTGATGCTGCGCGCACTGACGGTAGACTAGCCGCCCCTGAACCGGTGCCGACCGGTCGGAATGAAGATCTGATACATCGCCCCGGATCATGCCATGACGCCTAACAAGATCGTCGTCCCAGGTATCGAGGCTACCAGGAAAGATCACGCCGCGATCCGCCCAGTCGGCCTTGTCCGCCGAAGCCCGCAGATAGTCGCTGACAGCACGCAGGCGCTCTTCGTCATTGGCTTCGACGAGCTCGAGCTGCCGAATGAAGGTCGGCCTAGTTGTGGCGATGTCGGCCACCAAGTCGTCGCTCGGCGCACCGCCGAACGACGTGAGCAGGCCAGGCATATTGTTTTGCCGGACGAACGCGTGAAAATCGCGCCGGAAGGTGTCGGCATCCAGGATTGGACGCTCGCCCCGCTGAATGAGACGGTCGAGCGCCTGCTTGGCCTGCCCGATACCGGACTTAATGAGGACGTCGATTTGGTTCTCGCTGATGACCGGTAAGAGAACGGCCCGAATCACGTCGAGGGGATCTGCCCCTTCCGACTCCAATGCAAACCGCGTCACGATCGCCATCTGCTGTTCGGCAGGCGCATCAAGAAACGGCTGGAGATGCTCGGCGCAACCAGGCACCGTCTTCAGTTTCGCCAGCTTGGTCCGAATGACCTTCAACGCAGCCTCGGCGGTAGCAACATCGTCAGCCGCCGACAGCGCCTGCACGAAATCACCCTTTTTCTGCGGCGTCACATACAGGCGGTAATTGGTAAAGCCCGCATCGATCTCTTTGCCGACGATCATGGCTCGCCAGTTCTCGAACGCTTTCCAGAGATCGCCGGCCCAGTCAGATACCGGGTTTTGGCGGAGCGCACTCTTGGTCTGCTCGAGCAACAGCTTGCCGTCCGCATGATGGACCGCAACGTCGTCCTTGAACTCCAGCGACACCTTCGCGCCTTTTGGGCTTGTCAGTAGATGATAAAAGACCCGCACTGGTTGCAAGGCAAAACCAAGATATTGCCCAGGGGCGCTGTGCTTGGCAGGTTTCGTCTCCGCATTCATCCGTTAGGCCCCCTTGTCCGCCATGCTGTTGAAGTCGCCGTGCAAGGTCAAGAGAACATGGCTGATCTCGGTGTACGTTTTCCTGACGTGAGCTGTAACCATCTGCTCGCTCCGACTGTGATCGAGCCTTGTCCTATCGGACTTCGCGAACAGCGACAGAAATGGCGCTTGCGGGATTGATCGAACCATTGCTGGACGCCTCACATTGGTGCGGAATGCCATCGGACTGCTCAAGCAAGCTAGAATAGTGGGTTTCGACAAGAGCAGCCGTTCTGACGCGGGCGTGGAACGGCTCCACTTGGCCGACAGCAGGCTGAAGGCTTACCGCAGCCTAAGCGAATGATCGTCGGAAATCACCGGGTTTGAGATGCTGTTGCGTAAGCCCGCTGCACGCATTTCCACAGGTAGCTCAACATTGATGAGGATTGATGGCACCCGGTCCATTGAAAAACCCCGCCGTCGAGAACAAATACAGAATAGAGGGGTATACTATGACTACCAAGAGCGCTGACGAATACCTTGCTGCACTGGCCGACGCGCTCGCGATCAGCGAGACTCGCTACGACCAAGCCTGCCGGAGCTACGCTTCGCTCGGGTCTTGGCTGCATCGCCCGGAATCGACCGTCCTGCGCTACGACCCGCAGATCTACGTGCAGGGGTCCTTCCGTCTCGGCACGGCGATCCGGCCGCTGAACGACGAGGAGGAATACGACGTCGACTCGGTGTGCGAGCTGCGCCTGCTCGGCACGGGCGACCTCAGCCAGAAGGCTCTGAAGAAGCTCGTCGGCGACGAGATCAAGGCGTACCGCGTCGCGCAGAGCATGGTGAAGCCCGTCACCGAGGGTAAGCGCTGCTGGGTGCTGTCCTACTCCGACGGTGCGCAGTTCCACATGGACATCGTGCCGGCGGTCCCGAACAACTCGCGCCAGAAGCTGCTGCTAGAGGCCCGCGGCCTCGACACCCGCTGGTCGGAGACGGCCATCGTCATCACCGACGTGCGGTCGCAAACCTACGAGCACATCGCCGACGACTGGCAGCGGTCCAATCCCAAGGGATACGCGAAGTGGTTCCAGCTGCGCATGGGGCCGATCTTCGAGAGGAAGCGGCGTGCGATCGCGGAATCGGTGCGTGCCAGCGTCGAGGACATCCCGGAATACCGCGTGCGGACACCGCTCCAGTCCGCGATCATGATCCTGAAGCGTCACCGCGACGGCATGTTCATCGACCGGTACGACGAGCGGCCGATCTCGGTGATCATCACGACGCTGGCCGCGCACGCCTACAACGGCGAGGAGAAGATCTCCGATGCGCTGTATGCGATCCTGGCGAACATGGACCGCTTCATCGAGCGTGACGGACGCACCCTCATCATCCGGAACCCATCCGATCCGCTCGAGAACTTCGCCGACAAGTGGCCGACGCATCCAGAGCGGCAGGATGCGTTCTTCGAGTGGCTCGCGCAGGCGCGACACGACTTCGGGCAGCTGGCGCAGCAAGTGGAGCGTCGCCGACTCGTCGAGAGCGTCGCGCCTCGGATGGGTGCCATCGCCGAGAAGGCGGCCGCCCGCATGGACCCAGCCTCGGGCAGCATGCTCCGCCCGGCCGTTTCGGCCGCGATCATCGGGACCGGCGCGGCGAGCGCCCCCGTCTTCCCAAACACCCGCCGCGAGCCGACCTCCCCAAAGGGCTTCGCTTGATCTGGTGGGCCGAGCAGCCCGGCCGCGCCCAGTCCGAGCGGAACGCGATCGGCGATCTCGCCGAGAGTAGTCCCTGGCTTGTCAACGTCGAGATGCGTCTTGTCGGCACCCAGCTGGCGTTCGACTTCGACCTCGAGGTCGGCGAGCGCACAATACCGCTGACGCTCGTCTACCCCGACTTCTTCCCGGACGCGGCTCCTTCCATCCTCACGCGCAACCCCGAGTTGCTGTCCGGTCACCAGTACGGCCCGTCGGGGGAACTCTGTTTGGAGCATCGGCCGGACAACTGGACACCCGACGTCACCGGCGCGATGATGATCGAGAGCGCACACCGCCTGCTGTCGTCAGAGTACGAGACTGGGCGGCCCGCCCCTGCCGACCACCGGACGACGCGGGCGCAGAGGATGCGTTACTCTGCGTTCCGCTTCCTGTTCTCCCGAGACACGCTGACTGGGCTCGGGTCGCTGGCCGAAGGCGAGGTCGCCGAGGCGCAGATGCAGGAGCAGGACGTCGCTGGCACCTACGTGGCGCAGCTGTCCCGGATCGGCTCGGAGGACGCCCCCCTGTGGTCGGAGACGAAGAAGCGCGGCGGGTACGTCCGGTCCTTCCCGGCGGTCGTGGTGCGCGTGCCGGGGGGCTGCGGCCGCGCTTCAAAGGATTTCGATGAGCTCAAGGCGCTGCTTTGGGCTCACGGCCATTCGGGCCTCGCGACGGACCTCAAGGACGGCTCAGACTTGGTCGGCATCGTACTGTTCGACGGAAAGCGCATTCACGTCCCGATGGTGTTCGGCGACCCGGGCGCGCGGAAACTGATCAGCTACGACGCGGTATTCGCCGAAGCGGACGGCGTCAGGCTCGACCCCGAATACGAGCGGCTCAAGACGTCCAAGGTCGCGATCGTCGGCTGCGGCTCGGTGGGTTCGAAGGTGGCCGTGCAACTCGCCCGGTCGGGAGTGGGCAGCTTCGTGCTCGTCGATGGCGACGTCCTGTCGGCGGGTAACCTCGTTCGCAACGAACTCGACTGGCGCTCGGTCGGGGTCCACAAGGCACCGGCGCTTGGAGCGCGGCTGATGGAAGTCAACGCCGACTGCACCTTCACCGCCCGCACGAACCCGCTTGGCGGACAGGAGAGCGGCGCGATGGCTGCCGCGACGATGGCGGCGATCGAGACGTGCGACCTTATCGTCGACGCGACCGCCGATCCCGGCGTGTTCAACTTGTGCTCCGCGATCGCTCGCCGCGCTGAGAAGCCGATGTGCTGGGCGCAGGTGTTCGGCGGCGGCGCCGGCGGCATCGTAGTGAGACTGCGGCCTAATCTTGACCCGACACCGCTGACGGCGCGGCAGAGGATCGAGGCCTGGTATGCTGAGCAGGGCGTCAACTGGCCCGACGACGGATCTGCGAAGCCATACGAGGACCCCGGCACCGAAGGCGTGCCGCTGATTGCCGATGACGCCGACGTTGCCGTCATCGCTTCGCACCTGTCGCGCTTCGCGATCGACTTGCTCGCCCGGCCCGAGGCAACGACATTCCCCTATTCCGCCTACGTGATCGGGCTCAGTGACCGATGGCTGTTCACCGCCCCGTTCGACGTCCGTCCGATCGACCTCGGCGCAAGTGATGCCTGGGGCGTGCAGCCGGGGACAGTCGACATCGCGGCACTCAAGGAGCTTCTGGCAGACCTGACCACGAAGAAAAACGATGAGGATTGAGATCACGCCGAACGTCAAGGTAGCGCTCAGGCGCTCGCTCCGCGCCGCCGGTCGGCGCGAGATCGGCGGGGTGCTCATGGGCGAGCAGATCGAACCGGGCCACTTCCGCGTCGTAGACCTGTCTGTCGACAACGGAACCGGGGGCCGCGCGCACTTCGTGCGGAGCCCTGAAGCGCACGCCGACGCGCTCGACGCGTTCTTCCGCCGAACGGAAAACGAATACGACCGCTTCAACTACCTTGGTGAGTGGCACTCCCACCCGCGATTCCCCGTCACGCCCAGCGTCCAAGACGCGGCGTCGATGGTCGACCTAGTCCACGGCGAGCGCGGCATCGACTTCGCGGTGCTGCTCATCGTGAGGCTCGACTGGTGGCGGTGGATCGCCAGCTCGTGCACCCTGTTCCACCGCGGCCACCAGCCGTCCGCCGTCGAGATCCTGGAGGGATGACCATGCTCAATCATTTCCTGCGCTCGCTCATCGACTGGGTGTTCAGGCGGCGGTCGGTCGGCGCCTCCCTGATCAAGATCGGCGTCCCGCTGTATGCACTGGTCCTCGCCAGCCTGACCATCGGCGTCAGGATCCCCACCAAGGACGGCCCGTTCGTCTTCTCATGGGACACCTCAGGTGGCGCCGCCGCGCTAAGCTGGGCCGTCTTCATTGTCGCCACGGTCATCGTGCTGACGGGCCTGCTGCTGGTCGTCCGCGACGTCCGCCGCGAGAGCCGCGAGAAGGTCATCGTTATAGAGGCTCGCGGCCTTCGCGACGCGTTCGTCGTCGATGTCCGGCAGGGGCTGGTCGACGGGCAGATCGTGAGCCCGGGACGCGCCCTGCAGCAGCTGAACGGTGTGCCCGACGACATCGCCCGCCGGACTGACGGCACCAATCGGGCCGACGTTTCCTTCGCGCTCGGCGGCTTGGCGCCCGTCCCCCTCCTCTTCCTGCTCGGCGTAATCGTAGACGACGAGCACCGCACGCTGTTCATGGACTGGGATCGCAAAGCGCACATCTGGCGACCGCTCGACGAGGACGACGACGGGAGGCGCTTCGATGTCACCGGACTTGGCGCGGTCGCCGGCGGCACCACCCGCGCCGCGCTCTGCGTCTCCGCCTCCTACGACGTGCTAGACTGCGACGTGCGCCTGGTCGAGCCGACCGCACCGATCATTCGGATGGACCTGCAGGACCGATCGACTGCGTCGCATTGGTCGGATGCGAAGCAGCAGCAGCTTGCCCAGCAGTTTCTCGACACGGTCATGGTGCTCTCACGGCAGGGCGTCACCGAAATCGCGCTGTTCCTCGCGGCGCCAGCCAGCCTCTCGCTTAGGCTCGGGACCGTCTACGACAGGCGCAACCTACCGGGCGTGACCGTGAACCAGTTCGAGCAGGCGGACGCGCGGAAGTTTCCGTGGGCGGTCCGTATGCCGGTCGCGGGTCTGGCTACCCCTGAGCTGGTGCAGCGCTGATGCCCGTCGCACCCGTGCCGGTGGCCCCGGCGGTCGACGTCGCGAAGCTCGGCCACTCGATGATCGAACTGGCTCCTACCGAGTTCACCCGCGACACGATGCTCGGTGCCGCGCTCGCGCTCGACCAGCGCGAGAACCCCCTTCGGCTCAACCTCTTCGCCACGGCCATTCGAATCTTCCTCGATCACGTGATGGACGCACTCGCGCCCCGCGAGCAGGTCGAGGCATGCCGTTGGTTCGAACCAGTGGAGGGTCAGGACAAGCCCGTGCGCAAAGCGAGGCTGACCTACGCGCTCATCGGTGGCCTGACCGTGGAGCAGATCGAGAAGATCACCGGGATCGACGTCAAGCCACTGATCAACGAGGTCATCGGCGCCTACAGCGACCTCAACAAGCAGGTCCACGGGCGCGAGGACACGATCGTCCGCGACTTGGACGAACAAGACGCGATCGCCCACGACGTGCTCGTCGCCCTCGCGGCGCTGCTCGAGGCGCAGCGCGATTACCGACGCGAGATCGTTGATGGCATCGCCGACGCGCTCCGGTCGGAAGCGGTCGAGAAGTTAACGACCGAGACGGTCGGGGAGATCGACATACTGGCGGCGCACTACACGGTCGACTGGGTCGGCATCGACGAGCGCCACGTGGTCGGCATCACCGCCACCCACGTTGAGTACGAGATCACGGGGTCGGTCGGGGTGACGCTGCTCTACGGTTCGGGAAGCGACCGGCGGCGGGGCGACGGCGCAGAGATCGGGGAGGAGTTCCCGATCGGGATGCGCTTCCAGGTTCCGGTTGAGACACCGCAGGACATTGGCAAGGCCGAGATAACGAGCGAGATCGACACGTCGGCATGGTTCGACAATGGCGACGATGACGATTTCGATGACGGAGTTCGGAACATGGCTGACTCCGACGTTTAGGGGCTACCGCTAGTCTTGGCCGTCAATGCTGCATGAACAATCGGCAGCTTTTGGGATACTCAACCAAGCGATCGAACGACCGGGATTGGGGCGGAAAGCCAACCGGCTAGTTTACGCCACCCTTATGACGGATTTCAGTAAGAGCCGACGCTCGCATCACCGACGCTGAATGTCTTGACCTGGGCGGTCCCTTCCATTCCAACCATTCCAGCGCCGTGGCCGGTAGCGTCAGTGGACGCGCTTGACAGCGAGCACTATCCTAAGCCGCCATGTTCCACCTCCACTGCACCAAGAAACTGCTAGATCGGATCAAACCCGATATCGCGGAGCCCCGACAAAGCGACACCGCCCTCGGCAATTGGTATGCCACCGTCCTGTTATGGAAGCCGCAGGTAGCCTTGCTGGTTTCTGAGCGCACGCTGCTTCCCGTGCTAATGCCGCTGGCCCCAGTGGCCACAATTGCTCGAAGATTCCCCGCACAACTGGCTCTGATTCTGAAGGAGCACGGTGTTCCCAGCGAGTTCATTGCCCAGGAAGTCTGGCGGATGGACCAGGTCCGGTACGCGAAGACTGCGAACCGGAGCGTCGTCGGCATCCTCAATGAGTTCGTTAAGCAGGCTGAATTCTGGCTGGCCGCCTATGCCTATGAAAAGGGCGATGATGACGACCTCCTGGCGATTTCCGCCAAGCTAGCGGATACACCGTGTAGCCCGCTGTACAAGGGCCCGGTTTCGCCGGACAAAGCCCTTCATCAACTCGTGAAGACTGGTGCGCAGACATGAGCCTGGTGGCTGGCAATTGTGCTCGCAGATCCTACAGCACTCGGCCGGAAGCCCAAATCATGCCGTCAGACAGGATCGGGCGGTAAATCGACGACACGGAAAACAGCCCCTGATCCGGCATCACGGACAAGGTCAACGCGCTCCCCATCCCAGTGATAATCGAGGTGCCGTCCCTGCAAGGGGTTTGACGCGCAGTCCGGGTAGAAGAGTGCGACGCACTCCCCACCAGGATGACGGATGCTCGGGTAGACAATGCCGTCGGATTCCGAGCCCCTTAGATTCACAGCAAGAGCTTGAGATGCCGCGTAGCTGTCAGGGTCCAGCATCGGGTTCGGTTCTGAATCGGCAGCTCTTAGATCATGTAGGTCTGCATCGACCGCCATGACGATCTCCCGGAACTGCGAAGTCCAGCCAGGCGCTTCCTTTGTCCGTGCCATGAAGCGAGTATGGTGATGGATCGTCTCGAACAACGCGGTCTCGAACTGGTCCCCTACGTAGAGTACGCCGTAGCTGCCATCGGTAAAGCGGCTTGGCCGGTCGGTGCTGACATGGGTGAACGGCGCCATGAGGTAGGAAGCGGCGTTGCCGCCGACGCGGCGGTCGACAGGCACCAGATCCAGATTGCCAATCGTCGCCATGATGCGGGGATTGGTCTTCTGCTCGGCCGAGATCAGCAGTGGCCAGTCGGCTGGATCAGCGATGTCCTCGAACAAATCGATCGGCGGAAAGGCGCTGCGGATGATCCTGACAGCGCCCTTCCACTCAACTCGAGAAACGGGGATATCCGCTATTCCGCTCACCAGCCACCACGCTCGGCGTCGAGGTAGCGACGCACCCGCATGATGTCGGTAAGTTCGCCCCCGAGCATGACTTCGAGCGCACTGGATCCGCCAAAGGCATTGTTGACCGACCTTATCCAGGCATAGCCGCGCGTTGCCTCCGAGAAGATGATCCGAAGCGCCTTGTGGATGCCCATGAGGTTGGAGAGCCGAGCGCGGCCATCGCGAGAAACGCGCCCGGGGCCTTCGGCCTTCCAGCGCCGATAGGAGCGCACTGGCATGTCGAGCAGGGTTGCCGCCTGGTCGTCGGTCAGCTCCCATTTGCCGAACAGATTGAGGACTGCCCGGAACATGGCCGCTGCCTCGTCCTGGGTAATCGGATCGGGACGGAAAGCGGTGACGGCAGTATCAACGGGTTGCAGAGCCAGCATGGCAAATCTCCATATGGCA
Organism: Novosphingobium sp. CCH12-A3; assembly: GCF_001556015.1. NCBI lineage: Bacteria > Pseudomonadati > Pseudomonadota > Alphaproteobacteria > Sphingomonadales > Sphingomonadaceae > Novosphingobium > Novosphingobium sp. CCH12-A3. Next base: position 10,401 of record NZ_LSIA01000266.1, read on the forward strand.
TCATATACGCCAATCAATGCCATTCGGCAATGGCCTATGCGGATGATGCCAATCTGGCAATCACGCTCGCTGCGCCCTCGATCGGCACGAACAGCCGCGTCTGGTAGCGGATGATTTCCGTAAAGCAGCCTTGGGCCTTGTACCAGTCAAGGCGGGCTACGCTCCATCCGGTCAATTCAATTCGCTGTGAGCCATTGACCAGACTGCGCTTGACCATGAGCTGCTCACGGCCGGCGAATTCCATGGGTCGGCCGGTCGCTAGGACGGTCTGGACGATGTCATCGGCGGATAGCGTTTGCTCGCGTTCCAAACCCAGCGCCCGGCACAGTTCGGGCACGCAATGGGCTGGAACCTCCCGGCCAAGGAGCGACCGGCCATCTACCGCCGAGATGCGGCTCACCCTCACGAAATCCGAAGGAAGCTTGTCCCAGACCGGCAGCAGAAGGCCCGTCGCAAGATAGAGGTGCTCGCGCTTGTGGCTGGTCCGCGCTTCCTCAACTTCGGCTGCCCAGGCTTCGCGGAAAGTGTCGACGGAGACCCCCTCCCAGCTGCTCTCAGCCAGCTGATCCTCGGTGATGTGGCTGCGCTTCAGCGGGCGCAGCAATTCTAAGCGGGAAATGCGCGTGCCGTCATCGGCAAGAATACTGCGGGCGGGCACGAGCAAGGCGACCCGTCCTGATCGGGCGTTCCGAACAGGCCGCTGGCTTTGCCCAGTGAGGCCGTGGAGCTCCTCGAGCCTCTTCAGCGTCAGCGGCTTCAGGGCTCTGGCAATTTCCAGTTCCAGCAAATGGGTTGTTGCGCCCGACGCCGGATCCGTGCGCAACAGCGTGTCCGACAGGAGCGTGAAGTCCTCGACCGCGATGGTCTCAAGGCCGAGATCGAGCGTACCGGCCTGCCGGGCAGCATCGATACGCGCCTCGACCAGCCCCATGAACTCATCGAAGATCGCGTTCTGCAAGGCTATGGGAAGCGCGAGGATGCGATTAAGCCAGCGCTGGATTGACGGCAGGTCATCTACCATCGACCCGTCAGGGGCTTCGATCCTGAGACCTGTCAGCTCCTGAAAGCGCCCCAAGCTGACCGCCTCGAGCTTACCGGTGAACAACAGGCCGAACCAGCGATGGAGCGCCTCCTTGGCGTAAATGCTCTCGAGATTGTCGGCGGGATCGAACAGGTTCTGTCCGCCGGTCTGGCGCTGCCCGCGCGTCAAGGCACCGAGGCTGTCGAGCCGCCGCGCGATTGTCGAGATGAACCGGCGCTCGCCGCGTACATCGGTCGTCACCGGCCTGAACAGCGGGGCCGATGCCTGATTGGTGCGATTTGTCCGCCCCAACCCCTGGATCGCGGCATCAGCACGCCAGCCCGGTTCGAGCAGGAAGTGAACGCGGCGGGCCTGGTTCTTGGATGCGAGATCGGCATGGTAGCTACGTCCGGTTCCTCCGGCGTCGGAAAAGACAAGGATGCGCTTGGTGCCGCCCATGAATGCCTGGGTTTCAGCGACATTGGCGCGGGGTGAGCGGGATTGGAGTTTCTGACGACCATCGCGGCCGACGATGAGCCGGCGTGTCCGGCCGGTCACTTCCGCCACCTGATCCACGCCGAAGCTTTCGATGATGGCATCAAGCGCGGTCGCGATCGGCGGCAAGGCGCAGAGCTGCTCGATCATCCTGTCGCGCGCGGCGAGTGCTGATCGGCACAGCACCGGCGCGCCTTGTTCGTCGCTCATCGGCTCTGAGCGAGGATTGCCGTTTTCATCGGTGAAGACGGCCATGAGGCGGACAGGAAAGCTCTTGGCGAGATAGTCGATCACATATTCCCGGGGGGACAGATCGATCTCCAGTGCTTCGCGTTCTTCGTCCGAGAGGTCGGCAAGCCGACGATTGAGCATGGCTTCTGCGGTCGAGACCAGCTGGACGACAACGGCGTTCCCCTCGGCAATCGCCGCGTCGATGGCTGGTAACAGGCTGGGCAGCTTCATCGACAAAAGCAGCTGCGCGAAGAAGCGCTGCTTGGTTCCTTCGAAGATGGACAGCGCTGCGGACTTGGCGCCCGAGTTGAGCGTCCCCCCGGTTTCGCTATCGACGATCCGTGTCGCCTCCAGCGCGTCGCGCAGGTTGGCGTGGATGATCGCCCAAGCCTCAGCATAGGCATCATAGACCGCAATCTGATTCTCGCTCAGGCGATGCTCGAGGATCTCGTATTCGACGCCTGCGAAGGACAGTGCGCGCGCGGTGTATAGGCCGAGCGACTTCAGGTCCCGGGCGACCAACTCCATCGCTGCGATACCGCCGTCACGAATGTCAGCGACGAAGGCCTCGCGATTGGCGAAGGCTGTCTCCGGCCCCCACAGGCCAAGGCGCGTCGCATAGGCCAAGTTGTTGACGTCAGACGCGCCGGTTGCCGAAGCGTAGAGCACCCGTGCGCGGGGTAGGAGGTTCTGCAGGCGCACGCCAGCGATACCCTGCTCCGATCCCTTGACCTTGCCTCGCGATCCTTCACCGCCAGCAGCATTGGCCATGGCGTGCGCCTCGTCGAACACGATCACGCCGTCGAAGTCATCACCCGCCCAGGCGAGGATCTGGTCGAGGCGGGTCGCATCGTTTCGGCCTGACCGAAGGGTCGGGTAGGTCACGAAGAGAGTGCCCTCTCGCATGGCTATGGAGGTGCCAAGTTTCCAGGATGCAAGCAGCTGGATGTCAATCGGCAGGCCGCCAAGCGCAGCCCAGTCGCGCCGGGCATCTTCCAGCAACGCTTCGTTCTTCGAGATCCAGATATGGCGGCGTTCACCGCGCACCCAGCGATCGAGGATGACGCTGGCAACCTGACGGCCCTTCCCGGCGCCCGTTCCGTCCCCGAGGAAATAGCCCTGGCGGTACGTCTGGCCTTCCGCAGATGCCTTGAGCGAACAGCCCTTGTCCTCGGGCTCGAACCGACCGGGAAGATCGCGCGCATGGGCGCTTGCCGCGTAGATCAGAGTCTCTGCCTGGGCAGCAGACAGCAGCCCCTTGGCAACCACCCCGTCGGGCAGCTGCGGCACCGCTTCGGGCATCGGTGCGGCGATCGACCCCATGGCGACGGACTCAACGAGCGGTGTTGGATGCTCGGCCGCGCCATCGATAACGATCCTGCTCGGGCGATAGGGCAGATAGTGGCCGACCTGAGGGGCAAGCGGCGCAGGGGTTTCGAGCGACTGGTAGGTGAGCGACCCGATAACGGTGGCTGCAGGAGTGAGCCTGGCTGATGTCGGCAGCGGCCTGCGCGGCGCGGTCACCAGGCGAAACGGCGCACGAGCCGGGAGGCTCGATTGCTCGGGAACAGCCTCCAAGCTGGCGCGAGCCGGCAGAGCATCGACAAGATCGACCAGCTGGCCGATTTCGCTGGTACGGATTGTGACGGTCTCCTTGGAGCCTCCCACCTTGTCGATGACCAGCAGCCGGGTGGTGATCCCGGTGCCATGCCTGACGAACGCACGTTCGACGGCGACATTGAGCCGCAGCGAAGCTGGCCCCTTCAGCCCGGCCAGAAACCTCGCGCAATCGAACCATTCGGGCATGATCGCGACAAGTCGACCGCCGGACGCCAGACGGTTCCAGGCCGACCTCAGGTGGCGCGAGCCGGTGCGACTATCGTGCCCTCGCTCGATGCCGTGCGAATAGGGAGGGTTCATCAACACGACGCTTGGGGTGATGGCTGGATCAAGCAGTTCGTCGATCAGCTCGGCGTCATGGCCGGCCACTCGGGCAGCCGGGAACATGGCATTCAGGCAGTCGCGGCGGAGCGGCGAGATTTCGTTGAGAGCAAGGCGCGAGCCGGCCTTGGCGGCCCAGACCGCGAGCATGCCCGTTCCGGCCGAGGGTTCCAGCACAAGCTCGTCAGTTGCTAGCGCGCAGGCCCGAGCAGCAAGCCAGGCAAGGCGCGGCGGCGTCGCAAACTGCTGCCATTCGATCTGCTCGTCGCTGCGATTGGTCTGGGTCGGCAGTCGGGAATCGAGGGAGCAGAAGAACTGTTCCACCTCGTCGATCGACGCCGAGAGCAGGATCTGATCCGCTGCTCGCAGGTATAGAACCTGTGCCAGCTCGGTAGCTGCATGGGCGTCACGAACTGACCAACGCCCGAGAGCATCGCTCCCCCCGAAGTGCTCTGTCATGATGCGCGTGACGTCGCTGCGTGAAAGCGCGCGGCCTGCCTCCAACTCGGATGCCATGGTCTGGGCCGCCATCACAACGACGGGTGGTGATGGTTCATCGAATGGGAAGGCGAGGGAAGAATTGGACATGGGAACCTCCTGACGAGGTCCTGCGGCGGGCAGGCCTCAATCAGCCAAAGGCCCCCTCCCCTCTGCCCGATAGATCAGGTTTTTGGGCAAGCCGCGACTGCAGCTCATCGTTCCAGTCAAAGCCAGGCGATGCCGGTGCTCGCGAGTGGATGACACGATTAGGCGCAGCATAGGCCTTCAGCGCTCGCTCCTCGGCGAGAGCGCCTCCGGCATCATTGTCGATGAACAGGTAGAGCTCGCGCACGCTCTCCGGGATCGAAACCAGACCGAACCGCTCGTTTCCAAGCGTCGCCCAGCACGGGATCCCAAAGAGCTGCATGGCTGAGAGGGCGCTCTCGATACCTTCGGCAAGGCCCAGCCTCCCTTGCACCGGGGGAGCAACTCTGACGGCACCAAAGCCGAGACTGCCAAGCGCACGCTTGGGTCGTTCGAAGCCTGCCAGCTTGCCACTCGCCACATCGAGAAATGTCCTGTGTACTGCGATAATGCCAATGTCAGTCGTGACTGCGGCCAACATCGCAGGGATAAATTGGACAGCCCCGCGTGGCCCAAGCGGCGTACGTTCCAGGTAACGGAGCCGGTCAGATGCGTGCTGGAGACCGCGCTGTGCGAGATATCGTTCGACCGGGCTGTCGGAGATCGCCGAAGCCGATTGCCACAAGCGGCGCGCATTGGGACTGAAATCACTCTGATTTTGCCGATCAGCTGTTCCAGGGCCAGAACCATCAAAGAGCTCTCGGCTGCGAACGCCCTTGCGATCCAATGCAGCAATGACGTCCTCATTCGAACATCCGGCGAAGCAATGGAACAGGATGGCCTTTCGCCCCAAGGTCACGCTGAGCGACGGTGTGCGGTCGTCGTGGGCAGGACAGCAGCACATGCCCTTGCCCTGGCGCCATGTTCCCTTGAGGCGTTCGACAATCGTGCGGGCACGGCGTTCGAGTTGATGACTTTTCTCTAGCTGGGGCATCGACCTACTCCGGTTGAGGTGCCCTCCCCGTGCAGCCTCCGCTCTGCACCAGCGCCAAAGCATTTTCCTACATCGTTTGTTCTTTATATGTTCTAGCTAGATTCGGCTATAGAAGGATCGAGAAATGACAATGAAAGCCCTTTTGATCTTTGGCATTGCCATCGCATCAGCCATGCCTGCCAATGCCCAGGAACTGCCAATGCCTGATTTACCAGAGCAACATGCCGGTCCTTCAGGCGGCATTCGGATTGCCGAAGCATCGAACGGGTTTCAATTGGTCGAGCATGGGTTCTGGCAAGCCGCGCAAGCCGCCCCAGCACCAAGTTCGAGCGTTGCAGAAAATGGACGGGTCAACCTGCCGTACAGATACGAGCCCAAGGCCAAAACTGCCCCATCCGGGTTTCGGCGGGCGAGCTACCTGCCCCACGTCTATGCGGCGGAAGCGAAGTATTCATTGCCTACCGGCCTGCTCGACGCGCTCGTCTGGACGGAATCCCGCTATAACCCCCTTGCTGTCAGTCCGGCAGGCGCTGCGGGCCTTGGCCAGCTAATGCCAGCAACGGCAAAGGAACTCGGCGTCTTCAATCGATTTGACCCCATGGCCAACATCTTCGGCGCGGCGCGGTATCTGAGGCAGATGCTCGACAAGTTCGGCGTGGTTCACCTCGCTGTCGCAGCCTACAATGCCGGTCCAGGTGCAGTCGAACGCGCGGGCGGTATACCGCGGAATGGCGAGACGCCCGGATATGTCCGCGACGTCCTTCGCCATTGGCGCTTTTAGCGGTCTATCCCCAAGTTAACCGAAACAGAGGCAATCGACGGATTGTTGCCGGGCTGGACCATTTTGCAGGCAAGCGACTGCACGCGAGTTTAGCCGCTTTTGGCCTCGGCTGGATACTTGGCTACAATCTGTATTACCTCCTTACCCCACAACGCCAACGCCTCGCGCTTCTCGTTGGTATACTGGTGTCGGTGATAGACCCCAGCCACACCGGCCATAGCTGATCCCGACTGGTGATTGAGGACCGCTTCAGAAACCACCAGAGGTATGCCGAGACGCTGGAGGCCAGTTGCCACCGTCCGCCGAATGTCATGCATTGTGAAGTGACCGGCTTCGTAGCCGAGCTTCTCGTCCACGCTTGCTCTGATCCGCTTCCATGCTTTCGAGAGGCCGCTAACGCTGTTCGTGCTGGTGACCTTCGATGCCAACAGGATTTGGGATTGCTTGTGAGCGTCGTCAGGGTCGATCCCTGCGGCCATGAATACCTCTGTGACGACTGCAAGAGCCTGCGCGGACAGCGGCACCACATTCGCTTTGCCATTTTTCGCTCGGTCGCCCGGGACGGTCCAGACCTTCGCCTTGAAATCGAACTCGTCGCACGCTGCATCGAGCACTTCTCCCCGGCGTTGAGCCGTAAGGACAAGCATCTGGACAAGGTGACCAAACGGATAGCCATCCTCGACCGCAGATTGCCATAGTGCCGCGAGTTCTCGGTCGCTGAGTACGCGATCGCGAGGTTCATTCCGCTTCGGACGCCACGCGTCCCGGCAGGGATTGGCAGGCATATGCTCGAGTCTGGTGAGTGCCCAAGTGTAGAAGGTCGAAAGATGGCGATAGACGATCCGCGCCATCGTCAGGGTTTCCTTGCCCCTCTCGAATGCGATCTTCTCAACAAAGCGGCTCACGTCACCTCGGGTAATGGAGTCCGCGAGGCGGTCTCCCAGCTCGGGCTCGATGTACTTTCGGAAGACCCTATCGAACTCCCTCGCGCTGCGCTTTTTGCCTTCGATCTGCTGGGACAGATACGTCTCGTAGAGCTCGGCGACCGTACCGACGCCCTTTGCCCCCTTCCTTTTAGCACCCGGCTTTCTGGCAATGCTCTTGCCCTGCTCGACATCGACCAGCAGATCACGCGCCTTCTTACGGGCATGGGCGAGGGTGAAACTCGGACCATGGCGTCCGATTGTCACGTTCAACCATTTGCCCTGAACCCGCTTGCGCAGAATGTACGTCTTGATACCACTGGCACCCATGCGGAGCCTCAGGCCAGGGACGATACCATCGGCCAGTTCAATCTGACCCGCAGCCGGCGCCTTCAGCCCTGCGATCTTAGCGTCCGTCAAACCTACTTTGTTCGCCATATGCACCTGCTACCTTAGGTAGCTTTTTGTAGTGGATACTGGCGAACATTTCAAGAACGATACGGACCATGAATCTCAGATTTCCGCCATTTTTGGACACATGCGGACGCGCTAGGACCCTCTGATCATGGCTCTTAATCAGCGGGTCCTAGGTTCGAGCCCTAGTGCGTCCACCACCTCCCAATCAGCCAGACCTGATGGAAACGCCAATTCCGCCTTGGCGTATGCGCGCCTAGCTTCTTGTCATCACGAACAAGGAGAGCAGGCGTGGAGAGGGTGACACTGTGGGGATGGATCGACTTTGAGGGCAAGGATGCGACAGCGATTGTTCGCGGTGGCGCGCAATTCATACTGCCGACGTACGAGGAGCGCGGATGCATCCACTATGTCTGGAATGCCGATCCGCTCAAACCTGACCGTATTTGGGTTTTCGAAGAATGGGACAGCATCGATGCGCTGGCCGAACATCTCGAAGGGCCACTTTACCGCGCCATGGCCGGCTACCTTGCAGAGGCCGGCATGACCGGTGCAGAGGTCGACAAGTATCGCGTGGTCCAGAAGCAACCGGTGTACGACGGCAGCGGGGTCCCTCAGGCGGCGTTCGACTGACTTGCCATAAAAAGCGCCGGAACCCGAAGGCTCCGGCGCAAGGTTTTCGCGTCTGGTTCGACGTCGAAGGTCAGAACTTGAAGCCGGCAGCCACACCGTAGCGGCGCGGCTCCAGCGTGAAGATGTTGGTGAACAGCCCCGAAGACTGGTCCGTCACGTACAGACCGGTCGTTGCGTTGTTATTGGTGATATTCTGGATGTAGCCACGCAGGTACCAGCGATCATCGCGGCCGTTCAGCTGGATCTGGGCGTTCATGACCTCGTAGCCCTTGATCCGGTTGATGTTGCCATTGAAGATCGTGCCGTAGCTTTCACCGGTGTAGTTGATGTCGAAACGCGGTACGATCGACATGTCGCCCATCTCGATGGTGTACTGGATACCAGCCGACCACTTGAACTCCGGCGCCTGCGGCAGTTCGTTGCCCCGGACGTTCTTTTCGATGCCCGAACTGACCCGGATGCCACCGAAGGCGGCACCAGCGGCGCCAGCCGCCTGCGCTGCAAGCGCACCGCAGATAGAGAACGCGCCAGTGGTGTTCGTGCCGGGAATCGGGGTGGTCGGACGCAGGCCGACACCGGCGTTGATGGCGTTTACGAAGCCATTTGCCGCCGCAGCGCTGACGCCGGTTACGGCGCAGTTCGAACCAAGCGTGATGTCCTTGATGATCACGGTGTCCGAGCGCCCCGCCGACACGTCACGGGTATCGACGAAGAATTGATCGCCTACCACCTTGGTCTTGAGATAGCTGGCCGACAGGTTGACCAGCAGGTTCCGCGTCGGAGCCATGATTGCTTCTGCTTCAACGCCATAGATATTCGCGTCAATGTTGTCGTTGACCGAAGTACGCGCGGTGATGCGGCTGAGCTGCAGATCCTTGTAGCGATAGTAGAAAGCGGAGAGGTTCAGTTGCAGGGCGCCAAAGCGGTTCTTCGACCCGATTTCAAAGGAATCGACCGATTCCGGCTTGAAGGAGTCATTGACCGAGCCGACCGAAAGCGGCGGGTTGATACCGCCTGACTTGTAACCGCGCGAGTATGACAAGTAAATCAGGTTGTCCGGGCTGATCTGGTAATCGAGCACCGCACGGCCGGTGAATCTGCCAAAGCTGACCGAGCGTTCCTGGAATGCCTGCACGCCAGCAGTACCCTTGTCGAAGTCGCCAGCCGTTGCATAGTTCAAGGCATTTTCGAGCGCTTGTGCCCCCACGGGAGCGTAGATTGCACCACCGCCAGCGAACTCACTCGACAGGCCGTTGCTGAGCAAGGTGGTACGTGCCCGGGTGAACTTCTTGTCGTGGTTATAACGCAGGCCAAGCGTCAGCTTAACCTGGTCATTGAACTTGAAGTAGGTCTCACCGAAGATGCCGTAGCTGTCGAGCGTACCCCGCGCCGTGTTACTGCGGAAGAAGGGCGAAGGACGGAATACAGCTTGTCGTCCGTGAACAAAGCGAAGTTCGTTTCGGTGCCGGGTAGACCGGGTCTGTCA
>NZ_LSIA01000267.1:0-1193 GCF_001556015.1 Novosphingobium sp. CCH12-A3
GGCCAGCCAATGCAGATAGTGGACCAGGGTTTCGGGCTCGGCGGGGACGGCGGTCGCGACCGGTCGCCGCGCCTTGCACCAGGCGAGGAAGCATTTGAGGTCGGCGGTGATCGCGGCCTTGGTCGCGGGTGCCATCGCCGCGACCGCAGCCTCGAGCGCCAGTGGGCTGGCGGCGCGGGTATCGACCAGCATAGCGTGGCCACCCAGCACCAGTTCCACCGAGGACGGGAACGGGCGATCGGTAGTCATGCGGGGCGATCGTTTCGTGCGCGTTTCACGGGGGCTTCTTGGGCCAAATCCGGCCACTTCGGCAAGTTCGAATTTACCATAACATCCGATTATGGAAATACCGGATATGGAAGGGCCTCCGCCATACGCACTTTAGCTACGTATTAAATTGACAATTGAGGTTCAATTTGCTGTTATTCCGTGCATGTCCGGACATTTTTCGAGTGTCGTCCTGAACGCCTACGGGGCCGCCCGCGAAGGGCTGGCCCGGGCCGAGGAAAGGCTCGCCCTGTTTCCCGAACCGGCGATCCTGATCGCCCATATTCGCAGCGCCGAGCAGGAGGCGCTGGGCTGGCTCGAAGGCGAAAGCTTCATACCAGAACAGCTCGCCATGAACTACGGCTATTCTCCGCGCGCGTGGCGGCGCTGGCCCTTCGCCTTTGTCCAGGCTTTCGAGCGCAAGCCCCCCTGGAGCGCCATTCCTACTGCCGATGCCATCCGGGCGTGGCTCAAGACCGACGACCCGGCGATCGAAGGTTGGCCCTCCCCTGCCCCGCTCGCCATCGCCGACACCCGCCTCGAGGGCTGGGCACGCCAGGCCGCGCGGCTGTCGGCGCTCCCCCGCCTGATCGCCAGCGCCGACCTCGCCGCCTCCTTCGCTCGCGCCGCCCCTCTGCCCCATGGCAGCATCGTGATCGGGGCAATGCTGGCCGACCGGCATGCGATGGCGAAGGGCAAGCTCTCCGCCGGCGGCATTGCCGCGATCGGCCTCAACCAAAACCGCGCCCCCTGGCGGGCGCTGCTGACCGGCGTGACCGACGACGACCTCGACGAACTGACAACCCACGCCCGCGACGAACGCTGCCGGCTCGCCTGGCTCGAAGCGCTTGGCGCGGGCGGCACAGCGGTGGTCCGCCTCGATCAACGGCTGCGCCTGTGGCTGGCCCGGCTCGACACCGCCTGTG
>NZ_LSIA01000268.1:0-80173 GCF_001556015.1 Novosphingobium sp. CCH12-A3
CCATAACCGCCGCCGCCAAAGCCGCCACCGCCGCCGCCGTAGGGATCAAAACCGCCTTCGTCGCCGAATCCGTCGCGCTTGTCTCTGCCGCGACCGCGCCGCCCTCTGTCAAAACCCATAGAAATCAATAGACCTTCAATCCGCCCCAACCTTCACGGCACCGCAGGCCGGACGCGGGAACCGGCGGCGCGACGAGGGAATCAGTGCCGGACTCAAGAGGCCGGACCTTACCTTTGCGGCCAAGACTATAGAGCAAAAATGCAGGACCGCTAACGGAATCGACAAGGCGGCCACAATTCGTCCCGAAAACTGTGGCATTTGTGCCGATCTGCCCAATGCTCGTGCCTGCGGCTAGCGCCGTACTTGCCCCGGGCATGAGCATTGGGCAGAAGCGTGGCGAACAGATTGTCAGGACCCACCAGATGTTTCGCAAGATCGACGACAAGACTTATGCCAGTCCGCAGATCGGCCTCGCCGAAGTGGCCTATGCCAAGGCGCTGGGCATCGGCATGATCATCAACAACCGTCCTGAAGGTGAATCCGACGATCAGACTCCGGGCGCCGATATCGAAGCGGCCGCACGCGATGCGGGAATCGCCTATGTCGCGATTCCGGTCAGCCACGCCGGCTTCTCGATGCCGCAGGTCGAGGCGATGCAGGCGGCGCTGGCTCAGGCGGGCGACGCCCCCGTGCTCGCCTACTGTCGCTCCGGCACCCGTTCGACCCTGCTCTGGGCGCTCGCGCAGGCTCGCTCTGGCCTCGATCCTGACGAGATTGCAGCTAGGGCGGCCGGTGCCGGGTATGACATTTCGCCGATCCGGGCGACAGTCGACATGCTCGCCGGGCAGGCCGGATAACGCGCACCGGGGGCGGGGGTGAACACTCTGATCGAAACCGCACTGGGCAATCCGGTCGTGGCCAAGGTTCTGCAATTGCTGGGGTCGCTTCTGGCGATACTCATGCTGGCATGGCTGGCGCGCCGCATGCAACTCGGCGGCGACCCCCGCATTCACGGCGCCGACGAAGCGCGCGCTTTGGCCGAGGATGCGATCTGCGGCTTCGAGGCTCAGGACATCGTCGTCGACCGCGCCGGCATCGGTGCGCTTGCCCGCGACGGGCTCGGCCGGGTCCTGCTCATCCGCCAGCATGGCAGCCATTTCGCCACACGCCAGCTGACCAGCCACGCCGGGGTGCGGCTCGATGGGCGCTTTCTTACCATCGCCACCGATGACCGACGCTTCGGCACGGTCACACTGGACCTGGGCGATCAGGCGCAGGTCTGGGCTGCCAGCCTCCGCCGCCTCGGAGCAGCCGCATGAAGTCGATCGATGTGGTCACCTATGCGGTGCCGTTCTTCGTCATCATGGTGCTCGCCGAGATGATCTGGGCCGCACGCAGCGCCCCCGAAAAGTACGAACCGCGCGATACCCTGACCAGCCTGGCGCTGGGCCTTGGCAGCACCGTTGCCGGGGCACTGACGGCTGGCGTCGTCTTTGCGGCGGCGATGTGGCTTTACGATCACCGTGTGGCAACGGTGCCGTCCGCGTGGTGGGCATGGATCGCCTGCTTCATGCTCGATGACTTCAACTACTATTGGGCTCACCGCACCGGACACCGCGTGCGCTGGTTCTGGGCGAGCCACGTCAATCACCATTCGAGCCAGCACTACAACCTGTCGACCGCGCTGCGGCAGACCTGGACCGGCTTTTTCGCCCTGTCTTTCATCTTCCGCATCTGGCCGGCGTTTCTCGGCTTCCATCCGGCGATGATCGTCACCGTCGGCGGTGCCAACCTGATTTACCAGTTCTGGATCCACACCGAGGCGGTCGGGCGCATGCCACGCTGGTTCGAGGCGGTGTTCAACACGCCGTCGCACCACCGCGTTCATCACGCCACCAACCCGATTTACCTCGATCGCAACTATGCCGGGGCGCTGATCGTGTGGGATCGCCTGTTCGGAACGTTCCAGCGCGAGCGCGACGATCTTGCGATCCGCTACGGCATCGTCAAGCAATTGGGCAGCTTCCACCTGCTGCATGCCGCGTTCCATGAATGGCGGGGAATGCTAGCCGATTTCTGGCACGCGCCGTTCCGGCACAAGCTCTCGTACCTGGTGCGCGAGCCGGGCTGGAGCCACGATGGCAGCCGTGAAGGCTCGGACGCAATCCGCGCACGCTGGCTTGAGCGCAACGGCGCCGATTAACGCTTCTTCGCTGCCTGCTTCTCGGCTTCGGCAATCGCCGCCTTGGCGATGGGCTCCATTACCGCATAGCCTTTGGCGTTCGGATGAATGCCATCGGGTGCCAGCTCCGGATTGATCCCGCCCTCGGCGTTGACCAGCGCTGCGTGGTAATCGGCATAAACCGCACCACGAGCCTTGGCATAGTCCTTGAGCCAGGCATTCAGCGCAACGACCTGCCTTGCGGGCGAAAGCGCCGGTTTCCACGGGAACTTGGCGGCTGGCAGAATGCTGCCGATCACCACGGCGATGCCGTTCGCCTTGGCCAGATCAACCATTGCCGCGATATGGTTGGTGTACATCTCGGGGCTGTTCGGTCCGGTGTTGCCCGCAAGGTCGTTGGTACCGATCATGATGTGCACGACCTTGGGCCGCAGCCTGACCACATCCTGATAGAACCGCACCAGTATCTGCGGGCTGGTCTGTCCGCTGATCCCCCGCCCGACAGCTCCTGCGACGAACAGCGACGGTGCGAGGCCCACCCAGTTCTCGGTGATCGAATCCCCGATGAAGACCACGCGCGGCGCCTGTGCCAACTGCTTGTCAGCCTCGGCATAGCGGCATTGCCACGCCCAGTCGTACTGGCGCACATAGGGATGGCCGAAGAACAGCCCGCGCGTGTCGGTGGGGCAGGGCTTCTCGATCATTCCGTCGCCCGGCGGGGTCACCGTGGGCGCAACGGGAGGACGGTTCTGCGCCCGTGCCGGAAGCGCTGCCAGAGCCAGAACTGCTCCCAGAACCAACCGCATCAGATGATTCCCACGGCCTTTCCGGCGCGTTCGAACATGCCGATGATCTTGCCGACCTGCTCGGCAGAATGCTCGGCGCAAAGCGAACAGCGCAGCAGTGTCATGCCTGCGGGCGTTGCCGGGGGACGGGCAAGGTTCACGTAAAGCCCTTCGTGCAGGAGCGCTTCCCACATTGCCGCGCCCCGCTCGAGATCGGGCATGATCACGGCAATGATCGCGCTCTGCGCTTCGCTGGTGCCCAGCTGGAAGCCCTTGTCGCGCAGGCCCTTGTGCAGCGTCTTCGAGTTCTCCCACAGGTGTGCCCGCTTGTTTCCGGCGTGCATAAGCTTGCGGATAGACGTTGCAGCCGTGTGCACCACGCTCGGCGGAAGTGAGGCGGTGAACACGTAGGGACGGCACACTAGCCGCATAATCTCGAACTTGGGATGGTTGGAAACGCAGAAGCCGCCGACGGTGCCGACCGACTTCGAGAACGTGCCGATCACGAAATCGACGTCCTCGAGACACCCTTGATCCTCGGCCACGCCGCGCCCGTTGGGGCCGATGAAGCCCATCGAGTGCGCCTCGTCCACCAGCACCATCGCGCCATGTTCCTTGGCAACGCGGATCATGTCCTTGAGCGGGGCGATGTCGCCCAGCATCGAGTAGACGCCTTCCAGCACCACCAGCTTGCCCGCACCTTCCGGCACGCGCTTCAGGCGCTTTTCCATGGCCTCGATGTCGTTGTGCTTGAACGGCACCACTTCGGCATCGCCCATCTTGCAGCCGTCCCAGATGGAAGCGTGGCTGTCGATGTCGAGGATGATGTAGTCACCCTTGCCGGCGATCGTGCTGATGATGCCGAGATTGGCCTGGTAGCCGGTGGAGAACACCATGGCATGATCCATGCCATAGAACTCCTTGAGCGCTTCTTCGCAGGCCTTGTGCCCGGCATAGGTTCCGTTCAGCACGCGGCTGCCCGTAGTGCCCGAACCGAAATCATCGAGGGCCTGCTTGCCCGCCGCGATCACGTCGGGGTCGAAGGTCATGCCCATGTAGTTGTAGGTGCCGAGCAGGATCGTCTCGCGCCCGTTGCACACCGCAACGGTCGGGCTGATCACCCGCTCCATCACGAGGTTGAACGGATCTTCCACCCCACCTGCCAGCAGCGCGCGGCGCTGTTCGATCAGTGGGTCGAACTTGCTGAAAAGATCGGTCATTGGCTTATCCCTGCAGCTTCGTCACTGCATCGATCAACTGGCCGTAGGTTTCGATCTCGGCCTGCTGGTTCATGCTGATGATGATGTCGAAGTCATCCTCGATGGCCGCGACGAAATCCATCACGGTCAGGCTATCCCATTCCAGATCGCCAGCAAAAGTGGTCGCTTCGGTGATTGCGATGCCCTTCTTGTTGAAGGGTTCGATCAGTTCGGCGATCTTTTCGGCGGTTGCGGCGCGATCCATCAATTCTTCTCCAAGGAGCAGGAGAGGCCCCCTGCCAGACGATTAAGGCCGAAAAGCGGCCAATGGCACTGCTTGTCAAGCACGCTGCCTCTGTGTCATCCCCGGAATTACGGATAACCGCACAGAACGGCGGCCAGAAACGGCGCACAGAACGGCAGGGGGGAATGATGGCACAAGTCGAGGAACAGGCCGAGCAACCGCTGGCCGCACCATCGATGCCGTCGCCCTCGGGATACTCCAATCACGCCATTCACCTGGTGCGCACATCGCAGCAGATCAACCTGACGCTAAGCCAGATGGCCGATGCCAAGGCCTCGATCCTGATGGGCGCGACGTTCCTCGTGTTCACCATCGCGGTGGGGCAGGCGAAGAGCGGCGCAATGCCGTGGTCGCTGGGCGTGCTGGCGCTGTTTGCGTTCATCTCGGCCATGTGCGCGGTGTTCGCGGTCCTGCCATCGGTCAGCAACCCCAAGTCTGCAAAGCTGAACGATGGCAAGCCCAACAAGCTGTTCTTCGGCTACTTCACCCATATGGACGAGGGCGAGTGGACCGATTCAATCCTGTCCGAATTGCGGGCCGACGAAACCGTGTTCCGCACCATGCTCCACGATATCTACCAGAACGGGCAGGTCCTGCAGCGCAAGAAGTACAAATACCTCGCCTACGCCTACAAGAGCTTCATGACCGGCCTGTGCCTGACAGTCGTCACCTTCGTGATCGAACACGCGAGCAGCGTTGCGGCGGCGATGTAACTCTCAAACCAAGGCGTTCACCGCCACCATGAACGGCCCGATCGACACCGGCTTGGCAAGATAGCCCTCGGCGCCTGCCGCGCGGATAGTCTCTTCGTCGCCCTTGCCGGCATAGGCCGTCACGGCAAGTATCGGAATCGCCTTCAGCTCCTCGTCCGCCTTGATCGCCTCGATCAGGTCAATGCCCGAGAGGTTCGGCAGCTGGATGTCCATGATCACCAGATGCGGCATGAACAGGCGCGTCTTCTCGATCGCCTCGCGGCCGTCGGCCACCGGTTCCACCTCGAAACCCTTGGCGCGCAGCAAGTCGCAGAACAGCTTGCGGTTGAGGTCGTTGTCCTCGACAACCAGAATTCTTTTTGCCACTGACACGCCTGTTTTCGAAAGCTGACGGCGCCACCCTTATTGCCCGCGAAAGGCCCTGACAATCATCCGCGAGCCTTCCTCCCCCATCGATGCCGCTGCCCTTGCGCTGCAGGCTCTCGGCTGGGTCCTGTCCGATGGTGACCGCGCCGAGCGGTTCCTCAGCCTCACTGGCCTGACACCCGACGAGTTGCGCGCGGGCCTTGGCGATCCCTCCATGCTGGGTGCCGTTCTCGATTTTCTTGCCAATCACGAGGCAGACCTTGTCAACGCGGCTTTCGCGCTCGACATCTCGCCCGAAACCCTGATTGCCGCGCGGAAGGAATTGTCATGAGTAGCCGCCCCCTGATCGTCAGCGATTGCGACGAGGTGCTGCTGCACATGGTCGCCCCGTTCCGTGATTGGCTGGACGAAAGCCAAGGCGTCAGCTTCAAGATGGACAGCGCCGATTTCTCCAAGGCGATGCGCTACGCCAAGGATGGCGAGCTGGTGCCGCCACAGGAAATCTGGAACCTGCTCAACAAGTTCTTCGATACCGAGATGTATCGCCAGCAGGCCATTGCCGGTGCCGTCGCCGGGATCAACGCGGTCGGGCAGGATGCCGACGTGGTGATCCTGACCAATCTCAACGATCACCGCCGTGACATGCGCGCGCGCCAGCTGGCCGATGTCGGCATCAACGCTCGCGTCTTCACCAACCAGGGGCCGAAAGGCCCGGCGCTCAAGGCGATCCTCGACGAGTACAATCCCTCGCGCGCCCTGTTCATTGACGACCTGCCGCAGCACCACGATTCGGTTTCGCAACTGACTCCCGAGGTAATCCGCCTGCACTTGTGCGGCGAACCGCTGCTCAGCCCCCATATCGACTGCGCCCACAAGGCCGGCCACGCCCACGCCCGGATCGATGACTGGGAAGCGGCACTGCCCTGGATCATGGCGCAAATACATGGAGAAGACGCGTGACCGATTCCGTTGAAGCAAAGCTGGCCGCCCTCGGGCACACGCTGCCGCAGGCCGCCGCGCCTGTTGCCGCCTATGTGCCGACGGTCGAGGCGAACGGGCTGCTCCACGTCTCGGGCCAGCTTCCCTTCATCGATGGCAAGCTGGTGACTGGCCGCCTCGGCGAGAACGTCAGCCTTGAGGATGGCACCGCCGCCGCCCAGGCTTGCGGGTTGATGATCCTCGCCCAGGTCAAGGCGGCATTGGGCTCGCTCGATCGCGTGGAGCGCGTGGTCAAGCTTGGTGCGTTCATCAGCTCGACCGCAGACTTCACCGATCAGCCGAAGGTCGCCAATGGCGCGTCCGAGCTGATGGCTGCGGCTTTCGGCGACGCTGGCAAGCACGCCCGCAGCGCGGTCGGCGTGCCTGTCCTGCCCTTGGGCGCTGCGGTGGAAGTCGATGCTGTCCTTGCTGTTCGCCCTGCTTGACCGCTTTCTGGTCCCCGCGCCGGATCAGGCGCGGGTCGGCTGGCTGCGAGGCGTAAGCTACGCCCATCGCGGCTTGCACGGGGCCGGCGTTCCCGAAAACTCGCCCAGCGCGTTCGCCCTTGCCATCGAGCGGGGCATGGGCATCGAATGCGATGTCCAGCGCACCGCTGATGGTCAGGCAGTGGTCTTCCACGATTGGGAGCTCGATCGCCTAACCGCCGAAACCGGTCTGGTGATCGAACGCCGCGCCAATGCGCTGGCCAAGATCCAGCTGACCGGCAGCAGCGACTGCATCCCCACCCTGCGCACCTTCCTCGATTCTGTCGCCGGTCGCGCGCCGCTGCTGATCGAACTCAAGTCGAAGCGGGAAATCCGGGTCGCGCCATTGTGCCTGGCCGTGCGCCGTGGGCTTGAAGGCTATCGCGGGCCCGTTGCCGTCATGAGCTTCGACCCGCGCGTGTGCCGCTGGTTCGGTCGCCATTCGCCGCACGTGGTCCACGGCCTTGTCGTGACCGAGGAGGGCAAGCGCACGCTCCTCGCCACGCTCAAACTGCACTTTGCCTTCTGGCGGGCTCGCCCCCAGTTTCTTGCATGGGACGTGCGCGATCTGCCGAGCAAGTTTGCCGCCGCCCATCGCAAGCGCGGCTTCCCGGTCCTGACATGGACCGTCCGCTCCGCCGAGCTCGCCGCACGTGCGGCAGACTGTGCCGATGGACCTATTGCCGAGGGCGCAGGCGTCGGGGCATGACCGCCGGGTGACCTACACCGCACGCATCCACAAGTCCGTCTCGGAAATCGCCGCCGAGGACTGGGACCGGCTGGCAGGTGACGGCAACCCCTTCGTTTCCCACGCTTTCCTGAAACTGCTTGAGGATTCTGGATCGGTCGGCGGCCGCTCCGGCTGGTCACCACTGCCCATCGTGATCGAGGGCGAAGGTGGCAAGCCCGCCGCAGCACTGCCCGCCTACCTCAAGAGCCACAGCCAGGGCGAGTACGTGTTCGACCATTCGTGGGCGGACGCTTGGGCCAGGGCAGGGGGCAACTATTACCCCAAGCTGCAGATCAGCGCTCCGTTCACTCCCGCCACCGGCCCCCGCCTGCTGCTCGGAGATCGCCCGGAACTCGCAATCCCGCTCCTGCGCGCCGCTGAACAGCTCTGTAACAGCAACGGCCTGTCCTCAGCCCACGCCACCTTCATCGAGCCGGGTCAGTTGCCGCTCTTCGAACAGGCCGGCTGGCTCCCCCGCTCGGACATCCAGTTCCACTGGGAGAACCGTGGCTACGAGAGCTTCGCCGATTTCCTCGGCGCGCTGAGTTCCGAAAAGCGCAAGAACCTGCGCAAGGAGCGGGCCAAGGCGCAGGACGGCGTCAAGATCCGCCAGCTGACCGGCGATGCCATCCGCCCCCAACACTGGGACGCGTTCTGGGTGTTCTATCAGGATACGGGGATGCGCAAATGGGGCCGCCCCTATCTGACCCGTGCCGCCTTCGACCTGATCGGCAAACGCATGGCTGACAAGGTCCTCCTCGTCCTCGCCTTCGATAGCGACGAACCCGTGGCGGGCGCGCTCAACTTCATTGGCAGGGACGCGCTCTACGGCCGTTACTGGGGCGCAGTGGTGGAGAAGCCCTTCCTCCACTTCGAACTCTGCTATTATCAAGCAATCGATGCTGCCATCGCGCTCGGCCTGTCGCGGGTGGAAGCAGGCGCCCAAGGGGGCCACAAGCTTGCAAGGGGTTACGAACCCGTCCGCACCTGGTCAGCCCATTACATCGCCGATCCAAACTTCCGCAGCGCGGTCGCCGATTTCCTCGAACGTGAACGCGCAGGCATCGCGCAAGACCAGATGTATCTTGGAAAGCGGACCCCGTTCAGGAAGGGATGAATTGGCAGTTCAAGCCGCCGCGCGTCCTGCCCGCAGCCATTCACGTGCTCGGCGCTGCGCTTCGGCAATCTCGCGCGCGGTCATCTCGTCGGCCACGTCTGCCCGGCATTGGGCAGCTTCGTCATGACCGCCGACGGCTGCAAGGTTGAACCACTTGTGTGCCTCGATCAGGTCGCAGTCCACGCCGTGACTGCCGGTCGAATAGGCAACGCCCAGATCGAACAGCGCGCTCGTGTCGCCTGCGGCGGCGGCAGCAAGGCAAGTTGCCACCAGCATGTCGGCAACATCGCGCGATTCACTGATCGGTGTCCCTTCGTTGGTAATCAGCTTTATCCAGGTCTGTCCCATAACCTCTACCCCCTGAAAGGAAGGCCGAACCCCCGGTCTTCCGACAGGACGAAGGTCAACGATCTTGGTCAACAAATGGTTAATGCTGAAACAAATCAGCTTTCGGATGAAACAGATTGGGAAAACCCTGTGCGTCTTCTCACGCTTAAGTCGTCATTAATGCATCATGGCCGCCTAAGTGCTTGTGTGCGTCACGGGCCAATCCTATAGGCGCGCGAAGACAAGAGCTTGCACGCCTGACAAGGGAATGATGCAGGCCGGGAGGGGCGGATAGCTTGTTATGCGGAGGGCCGAATGGCTGGGGTCTTGAGTGACGAGATTGACGTTCTGGCAAAAGCGCGTCGTGCGATGCCGAGCGATTATGTTCCCAATGACGACGAACCCTACATGAATGAAGCCCAGCAGGATTGGTTTCGCCGCCTGCTGATGGAATGGAAGAAGTCGATCCTCTCCGCTGCGGCTGGCACGCTGACCGCGCTGCAGGACGGACCGATCCGCGAACCCGACCTCAACGACCGCGCCTCGAGCGAGACCGACTGGGGCATTGAACTGCGCACCCGTGATCGCCAGCGCAAGCTCATCGCCAAGATTGATTCCGCCATGCGCCGGATTGATGAAGGCGAATATGGTTACTGCGAAGTGACCGGTGAGCCCATCGGCCTCGGTCGCCTCATCGCCCGCCCGATCGCGACGATGACAGTCGAAGCGCAGGAAGCGCATGAACGCAGGGAAAAAATTTCCCGCGATATGTAAGGCATGCGTCCCGGCCACACCGTGTCCGGGACCATGACATTCAGGTTAACAAAGAGCGGCAGCAACCTCTTGTTTACCCTCGACGTTTAGGAAAGTTCTACGAATTATCGGAAGTTCGGTGCGTGCGGGCCCACATGGGTTGGCATGCGTGGGTTTCCTCGAAGGAAGACAGGACCTTTGGTGACAGACATCGACCATCGGCAACTGGGGCGCGACAGCCTTTTCCTGATGGCCGAAGTGCGCCTTTCTGGGAGCGAGGCCGAGCACCGCGTAAAGGTTCGCAACCTTTCCGCAGGCGGCATGATGGCCGAAGGCGAGATGAAGGTGATGCGGGGAACTCCGGTTCAGGTAAACTTGCGAAACATCGGCTGGGTCGAAGGGGTTGTTGCCTGGATTCAGGATAACCGTTTCGGCATTGCCTTCGTCGAGGAGGTCGATCCCAAGCTCGCTCGCGCTCCTGTCGGCAACGGGCCTTCGACACCGCGTTTCGTGAAGGTCCCGATCGCCACGCAGACGGGGCCATTGCGCAAGATCTGACCTTCTGGACGCTGGCGCGCTGCTGGCTTAGGCTGGCGCCATGATCCCGCGCCATGCCGTTATGACTGCCTTGGCCCTTGCGCTCGGCGCTTGCGGCCAATCGCGTGAAGGCACCCTCGAAATTGCCGTGATGGGCAATTCCTCCGCGCTCAAGGAGTCTGGCCAGCGCCTTTCGCCTGCCGCGCAACTCCTGCGCTCCGCCACCCACGAAGGCCTTGTCAGCTTCGATGAGCAAGGCCGCGTTGTGCCCGCGCTGGCCGACCGCTGGATCGTTACCGACAACGGGCAAAGCTACATTTTCCGCCTGCGCGACGGCACCTGGCCCGATGGCAAGCGCATTACCGCCGATGCTGCCGCCGCTGCCCTGCGCAAGACGATTGCCGGGTTGAAGGGCAGGGCCCTGGGGCTCGATCTGGCCGCGATCGACGAAGTGCGCGTGATGGCCGATCGCGTGATCGAGATAGACCTGTCAGCTCCAGTTCCAGAATTGCTGATATTGCTGGCCCAGCCTGAAATGGCGCTGCTGTGGCAGGGCAAGGGCACCGGGCCCATGGCGAAGGGACAGGATGAGGAAGGTGCCAGCATCTTCACGCTCATTCCGCCCGAACAGCGCGGCTTGCCCAAGCAGCCCGATTTCGCGCGGCGCGCGCGCAAGCTTGCACTGACTTTCGCCTCGCCCGACAAGGCTGTGGCTCTTTTCAACGACGGTTACGCCGATGTCCTGCTCGGTGGGCGGATCGATACGCTGCCCCTGGCCGGCTCGATCGGGCTCACGCGGGGCAACGTCCAGCTTGATCCGGTCATCGGCCTGTTTGGCCTGATGGTCGATAGCACCCAGGGTTTTCTCGGCGCGTCCGCCAATCGAGAGGCGCTGGCCATGGCGATCGACCGGGAAGCAGTGATCGGCCGCTTCAATATCGGCGGCTGGCAAGGCACCACCCGCGTCGTTTCGCCCGATGTCGAGGATGATCTCGGCACGATTGGCGAACGATGGCAGGGCATGTCGGTTGAGCAACGCCAGGATCAGGCCGCCGCCCGCGTTGCGGCCTGGAAAGGCGCGGGCAAGGCCATCCCGACGCTGAATATAGCCATGCCGGCGGGACCTGGTTCAGGACGGGTCTTCGATCAGCTGCAAAGCGATTTTGCCCGCATCGGCCTGTCGATCCGGCGCGTGGGCGAGCGTGACCGTGCGGACCTTCGCCTCGTTGACATCGCCGCGCGATATGGCCGTGCGACGTGGTTTCTCAATCAGTTGTCATGCACGGTGCAGAAGGCGGTGTGCAGTCCGGTAGGAGACGAGCGCGTGGCCGAAGCCCGCAAATCGATCGATCCGGCAGCCCGTGCCGCATTGCTGGCCGAGGCCGAGGCGGAAATCACTGCGGCCAACGGTTTCATCCCTATCGCCCGGCCCTTGCGCTGGTCGATGGTCCGCAGCGGCACATCGGGCTTCGCGGCGAATCCCTGGGGCTGGCATCCCTTGCCGCCGATGGCATGGCTTCCCAGATAAGGGGCATGGATAACAATGCTTCTGCCACCCGCCCGCAACCGCTGCGCCCGGAAATTCCGGGGCTGGGCTCGGATGCCGCTTCGGTACGGCAGCGCGTCGAAATGCTGGAGCGTGTGCTGGAGCGTAGCTTCACCATCCCCGGCATCCGGCGCGATGTGGGCCTTGATGCGATTGCCGGTCTTGTCCCCGTTCTTGGCGATGTGCTGACCGCCGCGATGGGCGCCTACATTGTGTGGGAAGCGCGCAACCTTGGCCTGCCGAAATGGAAGCTGTGGCGCATGGGCGCGAATGTTGCGTTCGACACTGCACTCGGCGCCGTGCCGCTGGTGGGCGACGCCTTCGACCTGTTCTTCCGCTCGAACTCGCGCAATCTCCGGATTCTGCGCAAGCATCTCGACAAGCACCATCCCCAGAGCCGCGTCATCGAGGGTTGATATCGCGCTCGCTTGTCAATTCTTGACGCGAATTTGAAACAATTGCCAAATGCTGGCGTTCATCGCCGGTTCGGTCGATAGCGGGCAGGCAATGGCAATGATCTTCAATCTTCAGCAAGGGGCGGCGGGACTCGGGCAGGCGACTGCCCGCCTTTCGCTGCTGCGCGAGGAGATCGCGCGGCGCGGAAGTCTTGCCTTGCAGTCGCGCCCTGTGGATGTGCGTGGACCGAAGTGGCAGGCGTTTCTGGGTGAGTTGCGCACGCCGATAGAGCATTGGCAGGCCTCGCGGCAGATGCCTGTGCAAGATGAACCTGCCGGCGAATCGCGCGCTGTGATGCTGCTGCCCGGCTTCGGCACCCATCCGGTGCGGATGAAGCCGCTGCGCCTTGCGCTTGAAGCCGCAGGGCACCGCGTCAGCGACTGGGGCCTGGGCTTCAACTTCGGCCCGACCGAGGACCGCTTCGAACGGCTGTGCGAACGTGTCGTCGCCATGGCGCGCAAGGAAGGCGAGCCGCTGGTGCTGGTCGGCTGGAGCCTCGGCGGCCTGTTCGCGCGCGAGGTGGCCAAGGCCCACCCCGAAGCGGTGCGGCTGGTCGTCACCATGGGCACGCCCTTTTCCGGAGACCGCCGCGCCAACAATGCCTGGCGCGCCTACCAGTTGATTGCGGGCCATTCGGTGGACGAACCGCCCATCGGCCGCGACATGGCAACCAAGCCGCCGGTGCCGACTGTCGCCCTGTGGAGCCCCCGCGACGGCATCGTATCCCACCGCTCCGCCTGCGGGCGCAAGGGTGAGCGAGACCTGGCAATTCCAATGCGTTGCACCCACCTGGGCTTCGCCGCCCATCCCGATGTGGCCGCGATGCTGAAGCGGCTGGTGGCTGTTTACTAAAGGAACGATCTTGAAGAGCGGTCAGTGTTGCTTCTGTTCTGAACCCGTTGAAACTGCAGGGCTCGACCCTTGTACGCTTTCAATCATGACCACTGACGGCGGTCAATCATGGTCCTGCCACTCTGCTTGCTTCGCTCAACGACTTGGCGATCTTCCTTATGCTGATGCTTTATTCAGCGCTGAGGATTAAGCCGCAAAGCAAGTCAAGCCAGTTCCACTTCCACCGCGATGCCGCTCAGTGCGGCGTTGCCGGAGAGCGGGTCGATTTCGTTCAGCGTGATATCGTTGACGCTGACGCCGGGCTTGCCGAGGGCATTGGCCATGGCGACGCCGGGGAGGGCGTGGCCCCAGCCGTGGGGGATGGAGACGGTGCCGGGCATCATGTCTTCGGTGACCTCGGCAGAAAGCCTTATTTCTCCAACACTTGAGCGGACCTTGACGGTGGCACCATCAGCGATGCCGCGGCGTTCTGCGTCGGCCGGATTGATCATCACCGTGCAGCGATCGGGGCCCTTGATGAGGCGGCGGCTGTTGGCGAGCCAGGAGTTGTTGGTGCGCAAGTGGCGTCTTCCGATAAGTCTCAGAGAAATAACGGAATCATCATTTTCGGGGATTTCCAACTCTTCGAGGCAAACCATGAACTCTGGTATGGCACAGGCCACACTCTTCGAGGCGGAACGCAGGCGGGCGGGTAACTGACCGGTGGGCGGTGGACCCAGATCGATGCCCGAAGGCGAGGCTTCTACCTGTTGGAGAGTGAGGGCGTAGGGCCCGGTTTGGAGAAGTCCGTCAAGCGCCTCGCGCGGGGTGGGCGCTTGCACCGATTCACCGCTGATCGCGCTGGCGAGGCCCCGCAGGATTTCCCAGTCGTGCAAGCTTCCTTCGGCCTGCGGCAGGGTGGGGGGCGAATAGACCGCAATGGTGCGCGCGGCCATGGGCAGGAGGAACAGGCCGTAGTGGTCGCGCTCCAGCGGGCCAGTGGGTGGCAGGATGTAGTGGGCGTGGGCGCTGGTGGCGTTGCGGTAGATGTCGATGGACACCATCAAGTCCAGCGATTCCAGTGCTTTGGCCAGGCGCGAGCCGTTGGGCGTGGACAGGACGGGGTTGCCGGCGACGACGAACAGCGCCTTGATCTGGCCTTCGCCGGGCGTCTCGATCTCTTCGGCCATGGCGGCGGCGGGAAATTCGCCGAGGACCGAGCGGTGGCCGGAAACGCGGGAGGTGTGCTTGCCGATCGAGCCCGGCGGGAGGACGCTGACGGTGTCTACTGCAGGCCGTCCGAAAACCCAGCCTCCTTCGCGATCGAGCTGGCCTGAGGCAATGTTTATCAAGGAGATAAGCCAGGCGTTAAGCGTGCCGTGCGCCTGCGTGGCAACTCCCATGCGGCCGTAGAGCGCGGCTGGCCCTGCGGCAAAGCGGTCAGCCAGGCGCTCGATTTCAGGCAGGGCGATGCCGCAGGCCGTGCCGCAGGCCTCGCAGTCAAAACGCTGCAGCAGGGCGCCGACTTCGTCGAGGCCGGTGACGAAATCCTGCACGGGGCGGTGGGGTTTGCGCGCCATGACTGCCTTGAGCAGTGCGACGAGGAACCAGACGTCGGTGGCCGGGCGAATGAACAGATGTCTGTCTGCTATCCTGGCGGTTTCGGTGCGGCGCGGGTCGATGACGACGAGTTCGCCACCCCGGTCCCGCAAGTCCTTCATGCGGTTGCGGAAATCCGGGACGGTCCACAGCGAGCCGTTCGACGCCATCGGGTTTCCGCCGAGGATGACCAGCGTCTGCGTGCGGTCCGCATCGGGAATCGGGAACATGCTGGCGTGGCCCCACAGGCGCAGATTGGCGACCTGATGCGGCATCTGGTCGACCGTGCTGGCGGAGAACTTGTTCCGCGTGCGCAGTGCCTTTTCAAGAAAGCCGATGTTGAGCGCGTTGCCATAGGAGTGCGCGTTGGGATTGCCGACGTAGAAGGCCGTGCTGCCGGGATCGCGGGCAAGAATGGCGCGGGTCTTCTCGCCGATCTCGGCAAAGGCCTGTTCAAAGCTGATTTCGTGCCAGTCCGAACCGACGCGCTTCAAGGGTTTGCGCAGGCGGTCAGGGTCTTCCTGCAAGTCCTGCAGGGCGGTGCCCTTTGGGCAGATATGCCCGCGAGACAACGGGTTGTCAGGATCGCCCTTGATCGAAAGTACCTTGCCTGCTTCGACCTCGATCAGCACGCCGCAGTTGGCTTCGCAGATGTGGCAGGTGCGCTTGTGGACCTGTGGCATCGCCGTTCTCCCGAAACTTTTAGTTGAGCGATTAAGTCTCATTCCAGGCAGGCTGAAGCAAGCGGAATTGCTTGCCAGATTCCATGCCCGATCGCTGCAGGCACGCCGGCTCCAACTTTATTTCGCAGTGCAGCATTGGCGCGCTTGGCAAAGCGGATTCGTTGTGCAAGCTTGGGGTTCAGACGGGATGTGCCTATGAAAACAACCTCGCCCTCGTCCTATGACGAGATGCTCAACGCCGATGGCTCGGTGCGGCCTGCTTACGCTGGATATTGCCAGTGGTACGACGAGCAGCCACCGGATCTGCTAAGACGCAAGGGCAGCGAGGCCGAGGCTTTCTTCCGTCGCACCGGAATAACCTTCAACGTCTATGGCAACGAGGACGCGGAAGAGCGCCTCATTCCCTTCGACATGGTGCCCCGGATCATCACGGCGCAGCAATGGCGCAAGCTGTCGCGCGGGATCGAGCAGCGGGTGCGGGCACTCAATGCCTTTCTGCATGACCTTTACCACCGGCAGGAGATCGTGCGTTCGGGCAGACTTCCGGCGCGGCTGCTGAAAGGCAACGTGGCGTTCCTGCCGGAGATGGTCGGCTTCACGCCGCCGGGCGGGGTCTACACCCACATCGTCGGCATCGACCTTGTCCGCACTGGCGAGGACGATTTCATGGTGCTGGAGGACAATGCCCGCACGCCAAGCGGCGTCTCCTACATGCTGGAGAACCGCGAGACGATGATGGCGATGTTCCCGGAACTGTTCACTCGTGTTCGTGTGCGCGAGGTTTCGGACTATCCACGCCGCCTTGCCCGCAGCCTCGCCGCCTGTGCGCCGCCCGCGTGCGATGGGAAGAAGCCTGTCGTCGCGGTGCTGACGCCGGGGATCTACAATTCGGCGTATTTCGAACATGCCTTTCTGGCCGATCAGATGGGTGCGGAACTTGTCGAAGGCAGCGATTTGCGAATCGAGAACGGGCGCATCGCAATGCGCACGACGCGAGGGTATGAGCCGATCGACGTCCTCTATCGGCGGGTGGACGACGAATACCTCGATCCGCTGACATTCAATCCCAATTCGGTGCTGGGCGTATCGGGGATCATGGACGTCTATCGCGCGGGCGGGATCACGATTGCCAATGCGCCGGGAACGGGCATCTGCGACGACAAGGCAATCTATTCGTTCATGCCCGAGATCGTCGAGTTCTACACCGGCGAGAAGCCGATCCTGCAGAACGTGCCGACTTGGCGCTGTGCCGAGCCGGAATCGCTGAAGTATGTGCTCGACAATCTTGCCGAACTGGTGGTCAAGGAAGTTCACGGATCGGGCGGTTATGGCATGCTGATCGGGCCGACCTCCTCGCGCAAGGAACTGGCGGCGTTCGAGGCCAAGCTGCGCGCCAAGCCCGAGAACTACATCGCGCAGCCCACGCTCTCGCTTTCCACCGTGCCGATCCTGACCAAGGCGGGGCTGGCGCCGCGCCACGTCGATCTGCGCCCGTTCGTGCTGGTCAGCCCCAACGGGATCGACATCACGCCGGGCGGCCTCACGCGCGTGGCTCTGAAGAAGGGATCGCTGGTGGTCAACTCGTCGCAGGGCGGCGGGACCAAGGACAGCTGGGTACTGGACGACTGATGCCTAAGGAAATCCAATGTTAGGCAGATCCGCAAACGGCATTTTCTGGCTGTTCCGCTACCTCGAGCGGGCCGAGAACATCTCGCGCCTGATCGAGGCGGGCTTCCGCATGGCGCTGACCCGCGATGCTTCCGATGCTTCGGACGAATGGCGGTCGCTGATCGTCACGCTGGGGCTGCGGCCGGGCTATGAGGCGCGTTACGGCAGCGAATACACGGGCGGTCACGTGTTCAACTACATTCTGCGCGACAAGGACAATCCCGGCAGCGTGCTGGCGATGACCGAGATGGCGCGCACCAACGCCCGCATGGTGCGTGGCGGCATCACCCGCGAGGTGTGGGAATCGGTCAACGACGGCTGGATGAAGCTGAAGGAAGCGCTGGCGCGGCCGGTGACCGAGACGCGGCTGGGCGACGTGCTCGACCTTGTGCGCCGCCAGTCGACGCAAGTGCGCGGGGCCATGGAAGGCACCATGCTGCGCAACGAGATCTACAACTTCGCGAGACTGGGCAGCTTCATCGAGCGGGCGGACAACACCGCGCGCATTCTCGACGTGAAGTATTACGTGCTGCTGCCGTCGATTTCCTATGTCGGATCGAGCCTCGACAACGTGCAGTGGGAAAACGTGCTGCGCTCCGTCGCGGGCGAGCGCGCCTATCGCTGGCTCAACGCCGGGCGGATGGACCCGAGGGGCATTGCCGAGTTCCTGATCCTTGATGGCCGTTTTCCGCGCAGCCTGGCGTTCTGCTATTCCAAGCTGCGTTCGAACCTTGCCAGCCTTGCGCGGGAATATGGCAGCGAGATGCATTGCCATGAAATCCTGCGCGATGCCGATTGCCAGTTCCATCAGGCGACGATCGATGCGATCTTCGAGCAGGGCCTGCACGAATTCATCGGCACGTTCATCCGCAACAACACCACGCTGGCGATGCAGATCCAGCGCGATTACCGCTTCATCGATTGAGCCACCGTCCTATGCGTCTCGCCATCGATCATACCACGCATTACGTCTTTTCCGGGCCGGTCAGCCGCGGGCTGCAGAGGCTTCGGTTGAAGCCGAAGACTTCGGCTGGCCAGCGCGTGCTGGAATGGCGGATGTCGTTCGAGGGTGCGCAGCTTCAGGTGGAGTACGACGATGCGCACTGCAATCACGTCGCCCTGATTTCGTTCGACCAGGGCGTGCAGGAAGTGACGATCCGGTGTGAGGGGCTGGTGGCCACCAACGACGAAGCCGGTATCATGGGCAAGCATTCCGGCTTTGTGCCGATGTGGCAGTTTCTCGAACCGACCGACCTGACCAAGGTTGGCCCACGCATCCGTTCGCTGGCCTCGGCCGTGCCGCAGGAGGGGAACACGCTTGCCACGCTGCATGCCCTCTCGGCGCTGATCCGTGAGCGGGTGGCATATTCGACCGGGCACACCAATGCGGAAACGACCGCCGAGGGTGCCCTCGCAGCAGGGCGGGGCGTGTGCCAGGATCATGCGCACGTGTTCATCGGCGCTGCGCGGTCCCTGGGCATCCCGGCGCGCTATGTCAGCGGCTACCTGATGATGAATGACCGGATCGAGCAGGACGCCGGCCACGCCTGGGCGGAAGCGCATGTCGAAGGGCTGGGCTGGGTCGGTTTTGACGTGTCCAACGGCATCAGCCCCGATGCCCGCTATGTCCGCGTGGCGACCGGTCGTGACTATCAGGATGCAGCCCCAATCACAGGTATCCGATACGGCGCACTTGACGAAACGATGCATGTGAAGCTTGCCGTGGAACAGCAGCGTGTGGAACAATAGGCCACACCATTTTTAGTTTGAGTCCAGGCGGGATCGGGGCAGGGCGATGACATATTGCGTGGGGATGATCCTCGACAAGGGCCTGGTGATGATGAGCGACACCCGGACCAATTCGGGCGTCGACAACATATCCGTATTCCGGAAGATGCATCATTGGTCCGTTCCCGGAGAACGGCAGATCACGATCATGACTGCCGGCAATCTGGCAACGACGCAGGCCGTCATCTCGCAGCTCGAGGAGCGCAACAAGGCGCCGAGCGACCGGCGACCATCGATCCTCGAGGCGCCGACGATGTTCCAGGTGGCGACGCTTGTCGGCAACCTCCTGCGCAACGTGATAGAAGGGCGGCAGGACAACGGAATGCGGTCGGAAGGGCCGCGCTTCACTGCTTCGATGATCGTGGCCGGGCAGATCCAGGACATGGAGCCGCGGCTGTTCATGATCTACCCGGAGGGGAACTTCATCGAGGCGAGCTTCGATACGCCGTTCTTCCAGATCGGCGAGACAAAGTACGGCCGACCGATCCTGCTTCGCGGCTACGATCGGTCCATGAGTTTCGAGGACGCAGTGAAGCTGCTGATGGTCTCGTTCGATTCAACGGTGGCGGCAAATCTTTCGGTAGGTCTGCCGTTCGATCTGCTCGTCATGGAGCGTGATCGGTTCGAGCCGCTGCACCAGCGTCGCATTCTTGCCAGCGACCCCTATTTCAAATCCATCTCGTCCAGCTGGAGCGAAGCTCTGCGGCAGGCATTCCATTCCTTGCCGGATTACAAGTTCGACATCGGCGAGGGGTGATTCTGTAATCTCGATTCGAGAATGGTGATTCGAAAAGGTCCAGTCTGGTTAATGACGACCTTTCAAGACGTCCATAAGTGCTGGATCTCGCTACGAAAAACACGTGAATTTCGTGTGCTGCATCACATTTCTTGGTTAACGTCGCCCTAAATGCTCCGTTCCGGAAGCGTTCATCCTAAGGAAAAACCTTTATAGCGGGTCGGTGAAGGTCAGTTCTGGTTCATTACGAAGCTAACCCAAGTGGCCAAGTGAAAAAATCAGGCGCTTAATGAGCGTCATGGTTGATCGTGTCACTCTTCACATCCTCGATGGGGATTCCACCCGCAGGGCTCAGTTGGCCCGGCTTGCCTTCGCTGCCGGCCATCATGCCGAGATCTATGCCAATGCCGAGGAGCTGCTGGCGCATGCACCTTCCGGCGGCCTTGTCCTCGCCCAGGACGAGCCGGTGGGAGAAGGCATCCCGCGGCTCATTTCGGTGATGATGCAGGCGGGCCACTGGCTGCCGGTCATCGCGATCGCCGAGCCACCCCAGACGGCGGCGGTGGTCCGTGCGATCAAGGCCGGTGCACTCGATTATCTCGCCATGCCGACGCAGATCGGCCCCCTCAACGAAGCCGTCGCCCGCGCCAGCCGCGAAGCCGAAGCCTACCGCGCCCAGCGCGCCCGTGCCGCCGAAGCGCGCCAGCGCATTGCCCGCCTTTCGCTGCGTGAACGTGAAGTCCTCGATCGCCTTGCCGAAGGGCAGAGCAACAAGGCAATTGCGCGTGAGCTCGACATCAGCCCGCGCACGGTGGAGATCCACCGCATGAAGATGATGGGCAAGCTTGGCGCCCGCCATGCCGCCGAAGCGGTCCGCCTGCGGATCGAGGCGACCGGACTGGACGACGTCGCGGCCTGACGTAATATGGCACGATTGACCGGAACGCGAAGGGCGGGGGCAACCTCCGCCCTTTGCTTTTGCGCCAGCTTTAGCGACAGAACGGCTTGAGGCCACCCGGTTCAAGATGCAGATGATCGCGGTGGGCAGCGTTGTAATCTGGGGTCAGCACGGTGCCGAAGCGCTTGCAGGCGCTGTCGCGGATCGTGCGCAGAAAGGCCCGAACCTGCGGTGAGGGGGAGTTCCAGTCGTTGATGATGCTGATCCGTCGGCCATCGGCCAGGCGGAAGGCGGCGATGTCGATGGCATTGGCCGTGGCGTGCGCGGATAGCCGGCTGGTGCCCGCGACATTGCGGCAGGAATAGCTGCCCATGGTCTCGATCCGCTGGAGCGGGCTGCCAAGGATCTGGCGGGCAGCACGGTCCACCCCGAAACGCGCCCAACCTTGCAGCGCGTTTGCGGCCGGGCAGGACACCGGGCCGAGATTGGTGATGTTCAGCAGGCCATTGTCAGCACGCAGGGACTCAAGCCTGACCGTGCCGAGAGTCGAGCAGCCTGCGCCGTAGTACTGGTCAGTGAGCGGGGTGAAGCGGGCTTGCGCAGCGCCAAGATTGGCGAGGCAGGCCCGAGTCTGCGGAGACTGGCTGAGCGAGGCTCCAGTGCTGGAGCGCGACGGCTTGCGCACCGGCTGCTCGGGAGACCCTACGCACCCGGCAGTCAAGGCGGTCAGCGATAAGGCGATGAGTACGCGCCGGACCATGACCCAAGGATACCGGCAATCGCACGGCTTGCACAGCACGCAGACGCACGGACTATCGCATAAGAAATGTGGGTGGGAACGGTGGTGGGCGCTGACGGGCTCGAACCGCCGACCCTCTCGGTGTAAACGAGATGCTCTACCAACTGAGCTAAGCGCCCGGTGACCCGGAGACCGCGCATTTAGGGCATTTTACGCTGCCGTCAACTCCTGCTGTCACGGAACGAAAAGGCACCAAGCGGAACAGATCGGCACCCAGAGTCCCGACATAGTCCCGACCGGAAAGCGGTGTCTGCGTGAGACCGCGTCCATGCATAGAAGCGCACAGCGAAGCCCGCGCCCACCTCATTACCTCAGTCGGCGATTTTTCCTCGAGAAGTCTACGGCTAGAGGCCACTTGCAGACATTGGAGGGTATCTGGCGCATAGACATAACATTTATAACATCCTTGGAATTTCAAAGGCTTAGGACGTAATAATTATATAATATAGACATAACCATATTATATCTAAGAAGGGTAATATCTGGGGCTAGGAAAATCGTTGAAAATCAATGATATTATGTCGCCGCCCTAAAAAGATTATGTCAGTGTTAGGCCTCTGATATCACCTCCGAAACCCAGTATTTCCGGGGCTTTTGACGCCAGATATGGGGGCATGTGAGGAATGTTATGTCATTGCGACACATGGGGGTGCTCGCAGAGCGCATGCCGACTGGGCCAACTTGCATATTTTTCGATGAAGAAGCCGAAAGCGAGGCGTGGGGGCGAGCGCGGCGCGCGGGGGGTGACGGCCGAGGTGCTGACCCTGGCACCCGCCTAGGCCCTCGGGCGCGCAAAAAGGGGCCGAGGCTTGCGCCTCGCCCCCGTCGGCGACCTGTCAGTTGATGATTAGCGCACCTGCACTGCGGGAATTTTCCTGAAGCCGTTGCCTTCCTGCCGGATCACCGAGCCATCGGCGCAGAGGTAATCGGCAAATGACAGCACCGACACACCTGCCCAGTCGTTGACGCGCAGCATGCGCCTCGCGATCGGCACGATCTCAAGTTCGAAGAACGAATCGCGCGCCTCGCGCACGCTGCCGAAGCCGCCGTTGTTCTGCGGGATAACGCCGATCAGCTGGGGCGGTGTGCGGTGCGCGCCAAGCATGTCGTCGCGGCTGATGTTCTTCACGTTCGAGAACTCGTCTTTCGCAGTCACGTCCGCGATCGGGATGACTTGCACGCCGTCCTTCTTCCCCTTGGGCATGTAGAGCAGCATGTTCTTGAAGTTGCCCACGCCGCGCGCCTGGCCCAGCTTCTCCGCAATCTGGTCGACCATGCCCTCATCGGCCAAAGCGTCCGTGATGCTCAGGATGAAGCCAGCATGCGCACTGTTGAGGTAGTAGCGCCGGCGGAACAGCGTGGCGTTCTCCGAAAGCAAACCGCTCTGTAACGCCGATAGCCACTCGGGCAGGCCATAAATTTCCTGCGCTACGTCGGGCTGCTGCAGCTGGAAAATGCGTCCAGGCTCGAACTCGTGGCTCTGACCGATCGTTCCGTTTACGAACCAGAACACGCCAGCCTTTACCCCTGCGCGCATGTGGACCGATGGCGCGTGCTTGATGACCGCCACCCGGTTGCCCAGGTTGGGCACCTGCTCGAAGTAGCCATTGCCCATCTGCACGAAGTCCAGGGCGAAGCGCTCGAAGTCGTCACTGCCCAGCCACCGGCTCTGCACCTGTTGCGAAACCAGCATGTTGACCTTCAGGGCCACCGCGCTGCGATGATAGGGGCTCATGTTGAACACTTGGGCGAGGCGGGCAGTCGGCAGGGGCGGCTCGTACCACTGGCCGTTGTGCCAGATCTCGAAGTACTGGGAGAGCTCGCGCCGATCGAGCACGCTTTCAGGATCACCGAACGAAAAGACGCCGCCCTCGACGGGTCCTTTCGGAATACGGGAAAGCTTCCCCGCGCTTGCTTTCGCCGGTGCCGCCAGTGCGGTCGATTTCCTCGTGCTCATGCTCGGCTCCTCAATCGAAAAATCTGACGGTACCGCTGCTCGCTTGGCTCTCGGTCCCGACGTCCAAAGGTTCATTGGAAAGGGCGTGCAGCAGCGCCCAGGCAATGTCGGCGTGGCCGATCTCGCCATTGCGGCGCGCGGTATAGGTCACGCCCTTCTGGCTTGCGGTAAGCGTGGGGCGGATGGCCATCAGCGCCTGCATAAGGTCGGTCCACCCTGCATCGAACTCGATGCGGCCGGCGCGGAACACGTGCTGACCCTTGATCACCAGCGCGGTCTTGCTGGCCACCGAATATTCGATCTTGCGCACCAGCGGGAACCAGTGGCCGACCAGCTCGAGCACTGCCTGTCCTGACCCGGTAGTGTCGATCGAGATATCGGCGACGTTGTAGCGGCCCGCCACGCCCTTGATGAAATCGGCCTGCCCGGCGAAGTCGAGGCCGTTAAGGCGGTACTTCTCCAAAACGCGGAACTTGCCCCCGGCCTTGTCCGGTGGTGCCAGCACGATCAGCGCGGCATCGTCGCGTCCTTGCTTGTTCGGATCGTAACCCAACCACACCGGCTTCTCGCCGAAGGGACGGCCGCCGGGCACGTCGACCAACGCAGGATGGAAATCGCGCCACTTGAGGAAGCTGTCCACACGCGCCGGGTTGAGGCGGGCGTAGGGGAAGCTGCTCTCGGCATCGTCCACATCCTCGCATTCGAACAGGTTGCGGAACGCATCTTCCGAATACTCGCGGCGCAGCTCGTCGACGTCGACCAGGGTGGAAAGGCCCAGCGCGCAGGCATCGTGGATGGTGAGGATCTGCTGCCAGCTGCCGTCTGGCATGATCGCGCCGCGGCGCAGGTTCTTGTGGCTGATGTCGAAGGGCTTCTGATCGCCCTTCGTGCGGCCCTTGTTCCATTCCTCGCCTGACCAGAAGGCATAGCTCTCGTGCGTCTTGGTCGATGGCGTCGAGAAATAGGTCTTCTTGTAGATCTTGTGGGTGGCCATCCCGCTGGCGACCTTGGCCAGCTCGGCAAACCCATGAACCCACGCGTATTCGTCGAAGTAGAAGTCGCCGCTCTCGCCCTGCGCGGTCGCCGAATTCGTCGAGAGGAAGTAGAAGCCCACCGATTCGATCGGCTTGTGCTCGGTCTGCCCGTCTTGATCCTCGGGATACTGCCCGACGAAGTCGAGCTCGATGATCTTGCCCTTGAGCTCGATCCCGGTGACCTTGCGCACCCACTTGTAGATCTCGCGCCGGAATTTGAGCGCCTGTCGCTCGCTTGCCGAGATGAAGATCTGGTTCCGGGGCTGCTCGCCTTTGAGCACCGCCTCGCCAACCTTGGCGAAGGCCTCACGCGCGAAATAGACGGTGGCGCCAACTTGGCGCGATTTCCGGATCTTGCGGGTGCGCTGCTCGCGCTGGTCCCACCACAGGTCCTGGTATTCGAAGCGCCAGTCGTCGAAGTCTTCGAGCAGCTTCTCCCACTGTTCGATGGTGAGGAAGTTCTTCCGCTTTTCGGCGCGCTTGGCCTTCGCCGGTTCGTCGTTGCGGTTCGCGATCTTGGGATTGAGGTCGCCCTCCTTCCCGGTCTTGTCGTACTTGCGGATCCGCGCCGATCGTTCGAGCTGGCGCATCAGGAAATCCACCCGCTTCATGTCGCCCTCGGTGAAGGGTTCCTTGTCGAGCAGCATGGCGATCTTCGCCTCAAGCCGGTCTTCCACCACCGCTATCGGCGCGTCCTGGTCCCACGCATCGCGCCGCTTCCATGCCGCCACCGTTCCGTAGGGAACCGCCATCTCGTCCGAGATTTGCTTTGCCGTCCACCCGCGATGGTAGAGTGATCGTGCCTCGCGCCGCTGCGCACGGTTCACCTGCCGGCTGATGGCCGGATCTGTTTCCTCATCGGGAACGGTTCGCAGGGGTGGAGCGCAGTGCATGGCGTCAAGCCATGCACCCCGAACCCCGCCTCCTGTCGCCTGCCTCGCCGGGTAAACCCGCGCTCTACCGCGCAGGCGCGTTGCCAGAGCCGCGCCGCCGGTGCCTCAAATGGCACACATTGCAGACCGCCGGACCTGACCCCGCACCAACGCCCCACGGGAGCCCTTTCGATGAAGACCAAGCCCTTCCTGCTCGCCACCGCCGGTTCCACCGTCGATGGCCGCGTGATCGATGAAACGATGCTCGAAGAGATGGTTTCGAGCTACGACCCCAAGGTCTACGGCGCGCGGCTCAACATCGAGCATATCCGGGGAATCAGCGGCGATGGGCCCTTCCGCGCCTACGGGGATGTTCTGGAACTCTCGATCGGCGAGGTCGAGGTGAACTTCAACGGCAAGACCGAGAAGCGCAAGGCTCTCTACGGCATTTTCGACGTCAACGATGATGCCAAGAAACTCAACGAAGCGGGGCAGAAGGTCTATCCTTCGATCGAGATCGAGCCGAACTTCGGTGGCAAGGGCTTTGCCTACATGATGGGCTGCGCGCTCACTGATAGCCCCGCGTCGATCGCCACCGAGCGTCTGCAGTTCAACCGCTCGCTCCCCGGCACGCTCACTGTCTCCGGCGACAAGGCCGAAGCCCTCGAATTCGCGGGCGCCGATGTTACCGAAGGCGGCAACTCGCTGCTGACGGCCATGAGCAAGATGTTCGACGGCTTCGCTGCCAGGTTCGCGCCGAAAGGCGAGGAAAAGCCGGCAGTGAAGGCCGACGACAAGAAGGACGCTGCCGCCGCACTGGATTTCACTCAGCTGCGCCCGCTGTTCGAAGACCTGGGCAAGACCTTCGCTACCGCCGTCGACAGCCTGCGCACCGAATTCCGCGCCGAGGCCGATGCCCTCGCGGTCAAGCTCAAGAAGGTCGAGGAAACGCAGGAGCGCACCCCCGACCAGAACTACCGCCAGCGTCCGATCTCCGACGGCAAGGCCGCTAACTACTCCGGGATCTTCTGATCCAGTCCGCCGCCCGCCCCGCTTACTCCCCTCAATAGGACCTGACAGACATGGGTTACACTCTTTCCGATCGCGGCCGCCGGGCGCTCGACGGCCTTTTCACCGCTATCGTGAACCTCAATGGCGCAATGCGCGGCGTGGCGCACCAGTTCTCGCTTGATCCCACCGCCGAACAGCGGCTCGAGGATCTGCAGCGCGAAGAAGTCGGCTTCCTGCAGCAGATCAACGTCATTGGCGTTCGCGATCTGATCGGCAAGGTGATCGGCCTCGGCACTGATGACATGATCGCTTCGCGCACGGCAGAGGCTGATCTGCCGCGCAAGGCGCGTTACGTCGGCAAACTGCAGGATCGCGAGTATCGGCTCTACGATACCGAGTTCAACACCAAGCTGCCCTGGCAGATCATCGACAACTGGTCGAAGTTCCCCGATTTCGCGCAGCGCTATGCCCGTCACGTCGCGGTGTCGGTGGCCCTCAGCCGTATCTCGGTTGGCTGGAACGGTCTTGCCGCCGCTGCCAGCACGGATGCCGAAGACAACCCGCTGGGCGAAGACGTGAACATCGGTTGGCTGCAGAAGCTTCGCCTTGAAAAGGCCGATCATGTCATGGGGCGCGCCACCGTTACCGCCGGCGGCATCACCACTGCAACTGGTGCGGCCGCGCCAATCTATATCGGGCCCAACGCCGACAGTGCTGATGGCGATTACAAAAACATCGATGCGCTGGCCTATGATCTCATCTCGGGCATGCCCAGCTGGTCGCGCAACAGCACCGACCACGTCGTTCTGGTCAGCCAGGACCTGGTAGACGAGAAGTACTTCCCGATGATCAACCGTCCGCTCTCGGACACGGTCGACGGGGGACGCTCAACGTCTGATCAGGTGGTGGGTGACATCATCATGTCCACCAAGCAGATCGGCGGGCGCCGCGCTGCCATCGTCCCGAAGTTTCCGGAAAAGACGATGGCGGTCACCCCGCTCAAGAATCTGTCGATGTACTACCAGGAAGGCTCGCGCCGCCGGTACATCAAGGATGAGCCCGAAAACAAGGCAAGCCTGGTTGACTACAACAGCGTCAACGAAGGCTACGTCATCGAAGACACTGATTTCATGGTCCTGGCCGAGAACATCGAGTTCGGCGACCGCCCGTAATACCACGCCGGGAGGGCAGTGAAGGCGGTCGCTGACATCCGGGTCGGTTGCCGCAAGAGCCCACATCAGAGACCGGGGAGGGGAGCGGATGCTCCTTAACCGAACCGGTCGGCCGCGCGCCGGATAGCGCGGCCTCCCTTCCATCATGGAGCCCCGCATGAGCAGCCCCTTCCGTCGTCACAAGCAGCGCGTCCTCGGCATCATGTCGGGCACCGTGGCGCCTGAAACGGTCCGCACGACCGAGTTGCAGGAGCCAAAGCCTACTACTGCGGCCGGACAGGAATATGCCGCCCTGCGCGTGCTGCTGCATGACAACCTGCGCACCCTGTCAGACATCGCCAGCCACGAGGCCCGCGTGCCGGTCAAGGTCGAGATGGCCCGCGCCTTTGTGCCGTGGATCGAAGGCGTGCTTGCTGCCGCGGGAACCGATGGCTCTCAGGCCGCGCAGGACGAAATCCTCGTGACCAATCTGGTCTGGGCGATCGACTATCGCGATTTTGACTACGCCCTGCGTCTTGCCACCCATGCCATCCGCCACGGCCTTGCCATGCCGGAAAAGTTCACCCGAACCCCTGCCTGCTATCTGGCCGAGGAAGTGGCCACCATCGCCAATGCCGAGTTCGATGCGGTCAGCTTGGATCACCTGCTCGCGGTGTCCGCGCTGGTCGAAGGGCATGACATGCACGATGCCGTGCGCGCCAAGCTGCTCAAGGCCATTGGCCGGCGCTACGCCAGACGTGCCGAGGAGTTCGATCCAACGGCAGACAACGCCCCCGCTGGCGGCAAGGCTGCCTATGTGGAGACCGCGCTCGAGAACCTGCGCCGCGCGCTGCAGCTGGATGCCAACGTCGGCGTCAAGAAGGATATCGAACGCCTCGACCGCGAGGCGAAGAAGCTTGCACCTGGTGCCGGTGAACCGCTTGACCGCGGAGAGCCTCCCCAGGGCTGACCGGCCCGCCCCACGGCGCTCGGGGGGCGGATGCGCAAGGGCGGGTCTTCCAGTCCCTGCCCGATCGCATCCTCACCCCCCGAAAACTTCGGGGCCGAATCCAAAACGAGTGAACCGCCATGGCAGGCCTGACTGCAAATCCCGTTCCCCTGCTGGATCCGGCCAATGCCACGGTCGGCGCCGATGGCTGGTTTCCCGATATCCCGCTCGCCCTCGTCCGCAATTCGGTGCGCCTGGGCAATGGCGAGGTCACCACCGATCGCCTGCGGGCCTCGATCGAGGCCGCGATGCTCACCGCCTTCCGCCAGCTGGCGGCATGGCGCGCCACGCACGTCCTCGCCGGGGCCGTAGAGCTCGCGGACGTGACGGCGGACATGATCAACGATCGCAACCAGGCCGAGGCACTGTGGGAGCGCCTGATCATCTCGCTCACTGCTGCTGATCTCTTTGCCGGCAACCGCGACATCACCGCCACCGATCGCGGTCTCGATCGCGCGACCGACAAGGAAGACGGTGCCGACGAGTACTACCGCCGCGCCTGGGCAGCCGTGGCCGACCTTAAGACCTTTGCCCCCGGTAACACCCGCGCCGACGTGCCGCGCAACCGTGTCGAGTTGATCTGATGACGATCACAGCCACCGCGCGAGATGGTGAAACAGTTGACGAAGTCTGCTGGCGCGTTCTCGGCCGCACCAGCAACGTGACCGAGCAGGTGCTCGAGCTCAATCCCGGCATCGCCGCGCTCGGCCCACGGCTTCCTGGTGGCACTGAGTTGATCCTGCCCGAAGTGGCAGAGGCAGCGACCGCCACCCGCGAAACCATCCAGCTGTGGGACTGACCTGATGCGTAAGATCGACAGCCTCAGCGCCACCCTTCGCGCCGCCATTCCCGAAGTGTCGAATGACCCTGCCGCTTTGCCCGTCTGGATTGATCGTGGCTCTGCGCGTGCGCGACAGACGGGCAGCAATGCGTTCGAACTCTCCTTTCGGCTTAACGTCCTGGCAATTGGCGTCCGCACCGATCTCTCGATAATCACACTCGCAATCACTCGATGGCTCCGCGCCCACCAACCTGTGAGATTGCAGCCCGGCTCTGACAGCTTCAGCTTCGATGCCGATATTCTCGACAACGGCACTGCCGATGTGCTCATCCAGATCGACCTGACCCAGAATTACGAAGTCTCCACTATCAATGGCGAGGAACGCGTTGAGCCTGTCGAGCAGACCGACTCGGTGCTCGAGGAAGCCAACGCCGAGGGCTTGGCCCCTGATATTGCCGCCATCCTTCTCGGTGGTGAGCAGCTCGTGCCTCCCGCGTAAGCTGCCATGGCAGACGACGATCTTTCGCGCCTGGACGAGTGGATGGGGCAGGTGCTGCATGGCCTTGCGCCGCCCCAGCGCAAGCGCGCGGGCCAGCAGCTTGGCCGCGATCTGCGCAAGTCGAACCTCAAGCGCATCGCCCGAAACGTCGAGCCCGATGGCGCGCCCATGGAGCCCAAGAAGGCCCGCTATGACCGGCGTGGGCGCTTGCGCGAGAAGGCTGGCGGCAAGATGTTTCAGGGCCTGCGCTATGCCAAGCACTGGCGCATCGATGCCACGGAGGACGGTGTGACGGTCGCCCCGGAATCGCCCTTGGTCGATCGCGCCGGCTCGGTCAGCCAGTTCGGCGAGACCAAGACCATCGGGCGCCTGCGTGATCGCACCCCAATCCGCTACCGCTACCCCGTGCGCCGCCTGCTCGGCTTCTCGCCGGAGGATGAGGACCTCGTGATCCAGATCGCGAGCGACATGATCGAGCCGAAGTGAGCACAGGCGAGTGATCGCAATCCCCTTGCCGAATCGTTCCACATACGTTCTCGGACGGCATGGGCTTCAAGCGACTGGAAACCTTGAACGACTACCGGCGGCATCGCCAGATCCTGCGGGTCCGCTGCATAACGTGCAGGCATGTCTCCGATCTCGACCCTGCAAGCTTGGCGCACGAGCTTATGCGACGGAACCAAAGCACAGCCATCAGCGCTGTTGCACTGCGGCTGCGCTGCGCGGAATGCGGCGCCAGGTCGCCCGACCTCTACCCGACTGATCCCACTGCACGGTAAAACCCGCATCTACCCCGCCCGCAGCTAGCGCGCGCGCGAAAGCTGTCCAACCTGCGCTGGAATTTGCTTCTGCGCAGGATGGAACTCATGGCCAAGACCGAAAACGATCTCACCATCGATAGGGATTGGCAGGACCTGGTAGCTACGTACCCGGGCCTTGGCGGCGCGGGGGCCTACGTCCAGAACAAGAGCTTCTACACCGATCGGCACTTGCTGGTGGTGTTCTCGCCCAGTGCTGTTGCTCCCACTGAAAGGAATGGCCTGCGCCTTCCGGCCGGTGAAGTTGCCCAAGGCACAGCTGACCACATCTGGGTCCGCGCGTACCATGATGATGTGCTGATCAGCTGCGGCAGCACAGACTGAGGCGCGGCGTCCATGCGCGTCATCGATTTCCGTCCGGCCGCAAGCCGAAAGCGCAGCGTCGTGGTTCGCCGGGGTTGGAGCCTTGACCTGGTACCGCGTGGTCAGCCGCCTGCGGTGCCGAACCTTGGCAACCTCTATCTCTCTGCCAGCACGATCGTGGAAAACAGCGCGGCCGGGACCGTGGTGGGTGCGATCCTTGGCGCGAGACCTGCATCGACATTGACGCTCGTCGATAGCGCTGGTGGGCGGTTTGCAATCGCCGGGGCAAACATCGTGGCTGCCACGGCCACCAACTTCGAAAGCGCGACCAGTCACCAGATCACGATCCGCGAAACGCTGCCCGGTTCGGCCAATTCGCCGCGTGAAACAGTGATCAGCATCACCGTCACCAACGAGTTCGAGCAGCCCAACCTTTCCGCAATCAGCCTGTCAGCGGCAGTCCTGGCCGAAGGCAGCGCAGCGGGCACGGTAGTGGGTGTGCTCTTGGGCAAGACCTCCGGATCGGCACTGGCACTTGTCGACGATGCGGGTGGACGCTTCGCGATCTCCGAAGGCAATCTCGTCGCCGGCGCAACCAGCACCGATTTCGAAACAGCCACAAGCCACTCGGTTACCTTGCGCGAGACGCTCACGGATTCGGCCAACTCACCGCGTGACACGGTCCTTTCGATCACGATCGGCAACGTCTTCGAACAGCCGAGCCTCGCCGCGCTAACGCTTTCCAGCAGCACTGCCACCGTCGGCACCAGTACCTCCATATCCATCATCGGAGCCACCGCGGGATCGACGTTGGCCGGCGCCGTTCCGGACGGGATGACGCTCAACAGTGCGCTGCGCACTATTACCGGAACGCCAACCGTTGCCGGAACCTACAACTTCACCCTCACCGAGACGTTGGCCGACAGCGCCAACAGCCCGCGTGTTTCGAATGTTTCCGTGGTTGTTGTTGCGGCGCCCGCCGGTTCGGCTGCCGACTTCTACATGGCAGACACCGGGACCGGGAATGGTCTGTCCCCTGCCGCCCCAGGTAATTTTGCGACCGTCTGGGCGGCAGCTAGCGATGGCAAGACCATCAAGCTGGTTGGCGACACCACGGTTCCATCATCGCACGTCTGGAATAAGTCGGTCACGATCCTTGCCGACAAGGGGGCAGCCGATGCTGACCCGCTGGGCGATGGTCTCCCGTTGTCGAATTGCCGCTTCATCCGCCCGATGAAGCTGAAGTTCTCGCCGCCACTGGCGACAGGTGCAATTTCAGCCACCAACGCCAGCATCTCGACGGTCGCCAGTGGCAAGACGCTGACCATCAAGGATGGTGTGAAGTGCGTCTTCGAATACTGGCCGAGCGCGGGTCAGACGTGGGCACAGTATAATCTCACCCTTGGCAGCGGTGCTGCGTCAGCCAAGCCGCTGATCGCTGGTGCGGACTATACGTCCGGGATTGTGATAGACGGTGCAGAGGTGTTCCACGGCTACGGGCCCACCTTCCAGCCATATGACCCGGCTGTTAAGCTGGCTGAGTTCCAATCGCCTGCGAAGTTCCGCATCAATAGTGACGGAACGATCACGGAAGACGCAGCCGGTTCCTTCACTGGCTGGGGCGATCCCGTAACGACCAACTACAATACCCCATTCAATGGCCCGCTTGTGCTGGGTGGGCAGTGGGGTCTGGTCGATATCAAAAACGGCTACTTCCACGACTTCCGTGAGTTCTCGAAGCTCAACATTTCCAGCACCAGCACGGTTCACATCCGGGAAAACTGGTTTGAGCGCAGCATCGGAGACTTTGTTCGGGCGCAGATCGCGTACGGTGCAGGGCAGTTTACCGGCACGTTCAAGTTCGAGCGCAATATCGTCCTCGACGTAATCGGCAACGCTCGTGACGCGGGCAACCCGCACTCGGATGCAACGCAGCTCTATGCCGTAAGTGCAACCGCTGGGAACGACGCCAACAATCCTTTCAAGATCATCCGGCCTGAGGCGAACAACAACTTCTACGGTATCACCCGCAAGGGTAGCCGCGCGCAGCTTCAGACCCACTTCTGGCAGGCTTCGGACAGCCATCAGAATACTGACAAGGCGCTTGTCGATCA
Source organism: Novosphingobium sp. CCH12-A3 (assembly GCF_001556015.1). NCBI lineage: Bacteria > Pseudomonadati > Pseudomonadota > Alphaproteobacteria > Sphingomonadales > Sphingomonadaceae > Novosphingobium > Novosphingobium sp. CCH12-A3. The sequence goes on from NZ_LSIA01000268.1 coordinate 33,030, forward strand.
GGGCGTCGTCCGCAACAACGTCGCCATCGGGCTCGGCTACAAGATGTTCTACGCCGACGCCTCGCGCGACATGTACATCCGCAACAACATCGGCGTCCTTCCGAACTGGTGGGCGCCGCCGGACGGCGCAAACATCTGCGAGATACGTGTCGACCGGACCTACACGACCTACGCGGTTTCTTACCCCGACAGCGAGGCGCTGGTTTCGGATACCATCGCCGAATTGATCACCGGCAACGCAACGATCCGCGCCGACAACAACCTAACGACCGGTCTACAGGGTGCCGGAATCGCGCACTCGACGATTTTCACCGATCCGTCTGACCCCGGTTCGGGTGTGTTCTCTCCGAATGCGCTGTTCGAGAAGTATAAGCCATTGGCTGCACATGCGACCAAGGGCCCCCAATTTGCATCGCTCCGCGCCCTGCTTTCGCACAACGGCGACTTCACCGGAGAGAAGCCGCACATTGGCCCAATCGACCAGATCGGTGTTGCGGCCAGCACTCTCACGACCTCCAACATGTTCGTGATCCACGGCGGCGATCCGGGTGACACTCTCCCGTTCGTCAACACTTCGGGTCTGGAATGGCGAACTCTGGAACCGTCCGACCGCACTACGGTCATTACTGACTGGACCAGTTCGAACGCGAACGTCCCTGTCGGGAAGCTCATGCAGTTCCGGATGACCAGCGCGGCGGCAGGAAGCTCTGTCACCAAGACCGTCTCTTTGGGCGGGGTCAGTTTCGACTGGCGCCTGGATTCAGTGACGGCATATTCCTACGCGCAGGTTCTGCTGGACCCCGGTACACCGGACACATTCGGCCCAGCTTCGTCGCAGACCCTCGCCGCCAGTGCGGGCACACTCGGTACACTGGCTCTCATGCGCTTCCGGATGGACGGCAAGCCGACTGCGAACATCACTCTGTTCGGGTCGAGCGCTGGCACTCCGAAGGTTCTGGCCCAGATCCTCACCACCGGCCAAATTCGCATTTCTCTTGCGGGGGCTTCCGGTTCGGCATTCGCCCGCGTGGAAAGCAACTTTACGGGCGCGCGCGCAGGCGACGGCCTTTGCGACAACGTGGACCACGACATTCTAGTCTCGTGGGATACTTCGCAAACCGATCAGGCTCTTGGCCGCAGCCTCTACGTCGACGGTTCCGACTCGAACGTTTCCGGGGCTACGTGGGCAGCTGGCACTGTTGGCTACGCAACGGCCATCAACGCCTATCGTATCGGTAACGTCGGAGCTGGTGGCAGGGACCTCATGCTTGGCGCGTTCATTCTCCGCTGCACCGAGCGCGTGGACATTACCGATGGGGCGAAGCGCGCCCTGTTCGCCGCCGACTACCTCAAGGATGGGGGACTTGGCCCGTTCTCGTCCCGCCCCGCTTTCCTGCTTACCGGCACTGCCGGCCAAGCCGGTGGCTGGAACGATGCAGCGACCGGAATGAATTGGGGCACCGGCTTCAAGTTCAAGCCCCTAACGACATCGGCCGTAGCTGATGTGACAGGCTCAGCCTGGTCCTAATGCATCATACCAGCATAGGGCTGGCTCGACGCCTGCGGAGCGCAAAGCCTGCGAGCCCAATGCCGAGTATCATGAGGGACCAGGTTGCCGGCTCGGGGACCAAGGAAAACGAAATCGCTGATATGCTGAAAGCGCTGCCGTCAGCAGAAAAGATACGAGACGCGTATGTTCCCCCGGAATTCGCAATCAGGGCAGTTTGATATCCCGGCTCAGCATCTGCTGAAATGGTCAGCGAAGGTCCAAACATATTTTGGCCGAAAATCAATATTGGCGCAGTTGAAGCAAACGTGATCGAGTTATACGCGTGCCGACGGTAAGAAGCGACATACAAGGAATCTCGCACATCAAGAAAGATTGCGCCGTTGCTTACATTGACGCTCTTTTGGAGAATATCAGCACCGTAGGATGGGGCGGTGGTGTAGGCGTGATTTTGAAAAGCTAGAAATTGTTCGCGCCAGGCCAAAGTTCCCAAGGGATGGGTAACAAAATATCCAGGGCCGACATCGAAATTTACAATCTTCTCTGCCGCCCAACTTGGACTGGCGCCCAAACACAGCAGTGCTCCGACCAATATCGCCTTGAAACGCATGATAATCTCCCCGAGTCGCCGCCCGGGTTGATGCTTTCAGTGCGTTAACCAAGAGTCGAGTCCGAGAATCGGCCTGCGCCTCAGTTTCGTAATTCCACCTTCCATCGGTAAACCCGGCCTCTACCGCGCCCGCGCCTAGCGCGCGCGACGAACCGCGCCATTCCGTCAGGCATGGTCGGCTCCATCGCATCTTCCCCCGCAATCGATCTCTCTGGCCTCCCTGCGCCGGATGTAATCGAACAGCCGAGCTTCGAGACGCGCCTTGCCGCGAAGCTTGCCAGTGCCATCGCCCAGTACCCGGCCTTCGTGGATCTGGTCGAAAGCGATCCGGCAATGAAGCTGCTGCAGGCCGACAGCTACGACGAGATGATCCTTGCCCAGGCCTTCGCCGATGCTGCACGCGGGCTGCTGCTTGCCTACGCCACTGGGCCGCGCCTTGATCACCTTGCCGCGCTGTTCGCCGTGGATCGTCTGGACGGCGAGACCGACACCGCACTGCGCCAGCGCGTGCAGCTCGCCCCGCACAGCTTCTCGGTTGCAGGGCCCGAACTCGCCTATGTCTATTGGGCGCGCTCGGCCGATCCCGACGTTGCCGATGCGACAGCGGTCAGCCCGACGCCAGGGCAAGTGGTGGTGACCGTGCTTTCTGCCAGCGGCGATGGCGTGCCGGCATCTGGCGTGCTTGATGCCGTGACCGAGCTGCTGACCGGGCCGGTGCGCCCCCTGACCGACGAGGTGATCGTCCAGCCCGCCACGCTGGTGGAATTTGGCATCGTTGCCCGTTTGTGGGTTTTCGCAGGCCCCGATCAGGGTCTGATTCTGCAGACCTCAATCGACAGCCTCAACGCTCACCTCGCCGCCTCGCGAAAGCTGGGCCGCGACGTCACGCGGTCCTCGCTGATCGCTGCACTCCACGTAGCCAACGTGCAGCGGGTCGATCTGGATGGGCCTGTTGACGATATCGTGATCGGCACCTCTGAGATCGCCTCGGTCACCGATATCGACGTCACGATCGCCGGGACGGTGATCTGATGACCACGCTCCTGCCTCCCAATGCCACCAGAGCCGAACGCGCGCTCGAGCAGACGATGCGCGCCGGGATTGGCCTTTCGGCAGTGGGAACCTTGTGGAACCCGGAAACCTGCCCCGCAGACGTGCTGCCGTTCCTCGCCTGGGGCCTTGCGATCAGCCACTGGGATCCAACCTGGTCCGAAGCGCAGAAGCGCGCAGCCGTGGCCGGTGCCATCCCGTTCCACCAGATCAAGGGCACTCGCGCCGCTGTTGAGGAAGTGCTTGCCCGCTTTCACCCACTGCTTTCGCTTGTCGAATGGTGGCAGGCAAACCCGCGCCGCGATCCCTACACTTTCGAGGTGCGCGCGCCCGCAGGGCCGGACGGGATCGACGCCAGCTTTCTCACCACCGAGACGGCCGAGGCGATCATCCGCGACGTGGCAGCTGCCAAGAACGCGCGCAGCCACTTCGACTTCGTCTTCGCCTTGGAGGCGCAGGCCGCGCTGTGGATGGCAGGTGGCTTCATGCCGGGGACTACGACCCGCGCCGACTATTCCGCCGAGCTCGACGAGAGCCGCGACTGGAACATCGTCCTGCAGACTGAGGACGGCGAACCAATCCGCACCGAGGACGGCACTGACTTTCTGGAGACCGAGTGATGCCCGGACTTGTCCTCTCGCTTACCAACGCGGGCCTTGCTGCCGTGCAAGGTGCATCGGGCGCCGATCCGGTGACGATTGCCGAGCTGGGGCTGACTGCCACCCCCTTCGATGTCGCGCCCACGCTGACGGCCTTGCCTGGTGAATTCAAGCGCATCGCCGCCATCTCAGGCGCCGCAGCTGCTGCCAACATCACGCACATGACCGCTTACGACACCAGTTCGGACGTGTGGAATGCCACGGGCCTTGGCCTGTGGCTGGCCGATGGCACGCTTTTCGCGGTCTACAGTGCGGGCTCGACGATCATCAACAAGGCCGCAGTCGCCTTCGCGCTGATCAGCTTCGACATCTCCTGGTCGGCTGACCTTGCCGCCTCTATCGCATTCGGCGATCCGATCTTCACCAATCCGCCGGCCACTGAGGACATGCGCGGCCTGATCGAGCTCGCCACGCTCGAAGAGGCGCAGGCCGGGACCGATCTTCTGCGTGCGCTGACGCCGGGCCGCGCCAAAGCGGTGGTCCTCGCGTGGCTGTTGGGCTTGGATGGTGCTGGCTCCGGCCTCGATGCCGACCTGCTCGATGGGCAGCACGGCGCTTGGTACGCCGACATCGCGGCAAGGCTCGGCTACACCCCACTCAATGCCGCAGCCTACACGGCAGCCGATGTGCTGGCCAAGCTGCTGACGGTCGACGGGGCGGGCTCTGGTGTCGATGCCGACACTGTCGATGGGCACCATGCTGCCGCCTTCCGCCGCGTCGTCTCCTCGAACATCGCCGCGAATGGCGGTTACATTGAGTACTCTGACGGCTTCAAGGAGACCTGGGGCTGGGTCGATTGCGGGGCGAATGCCTCCGCCTGGTACGACGTGCCGATCGCACACACCGAATGGATCGTACCGGCTCTCGCCGTCTCGGTGCAGCCGGGTGACGACAACAACTCCGAGAACACTGGCGTCGGCGTGATCACGCTCGGGCCTCCCACCACCATCGAAATCTACAGCGCGGAGAACTTCACCGCGCGCGTCTTCATCCAGACCAAGGGCAAGTGATCATGAGCGAAGCCATGAAGATCACCGTGGGCCGCTTCGATGCCGCCACCGGCACCGTGCCGGTCACCTTCGAGCAGGACGGCAAGAGCCATTCGCGCAGCGTCAACGCCGTGATCGGCGAGGACGGCAAACATGATCGCGCCGCCACGCTGGCCCGCGTCGACGAGGTCGCAGCCGGTGTGGCCAACAAGTTCGTACTTGGTGTCTTGGGCGCCAAGGATGGGGAGGCCTGATCGATGGCGAAGATTACCGAATTGCCGGTGGCTGGCCCGCTTTCGGGCACCGAGCCTGTGATCGTGGTACAAGATGGCGAAGCACGCCAGTCGACGATCGGGGCGGTCGTTGAGGAAGTCGCGCAGCCGTTTGTGGATGAGGCCGCTGATATCGCGGCTGATTTGTCCGATCAGTTGGATGAATTAAGAACAGGCCTTGGCCTCGGTGCCTCTGCCGTCCGCATGGTCGAAGACCCGGGCAGCATCAGTCCCACCGTGTTTCGAGCATTCACACCGACGCTTGGCGTCACCTACGAATTTCCGGTCGTTGCCCGCGCTCAAGGCACGCGGCGTTACCTGAACCTATTCAACAACTCCACCTCGACCGCGATCAATATCACGTTCGACTTGCTGGCCGGAACGTTCGTTGCAACGTCTGGCGCAGGCTCGATGCGTTACCTTGGCGGCGGGTTTTACGAGTGCAAGGCGACTGTCACTTCAACCGGCACGGTGAGCGGCAACTGGCAGGCTCGACCCTCCGTTGCGGCTGCATTCCCTTTCGATGGTGTCACGACAGAAGGGTTGTGGCTTAAGTCAATCAAATTGTGTTTGCAGGGAACCACGACTAACCTGTTCCCATCAAGCGATCCAGCAAATGCGGCTTTCACCAAGACGAGCCTGACCCCAACGCCAGGCACTACGCCGGAACAGCGCACCACTGAACAAGTCGCCAGCATTGATGGTCGGCTTACGTCTGTCGAAACCCTCGTCAACGGCAGCATGACGATGGACAAGCTGGTGGAGGGCAGCGGCACGGTAAGCCCTAGCGTCTATCGCTCAGTGAGTTTCGTAGCCGGGTCAACCTACGCTTTCGAGTACGAACTGAAGGCAGGCGAACGCGGTCGGGCCAACGTGTTCAATAATGGCGGCGGCGGCATCGACGTTACGCTGAACCTGCTGACTGGCGGTCTGTCGATCGCCTCTGCCGACACCACGGCCACTCTGACCGCGCTGAATAACGGCTGTTATCTGCTCTCTATCGTCAAGACAGCGACCGTGACAAACAGCGGCAATCAGCAGTTGCGCATCTATCCTGCGTCGGGCGGCGTTCCATATACAGGCGATGGCACAAGCGGCCTGTTCGCCAACAGCGGCACGCTCTCGGTCAATGGTGGCGCGAACATCTGGACGGCATCGACCGCCTTCAGCAGCGCGGCATGGACCAAGCAGAACATGACCGTCGCGGCGGATACTGGCAAATGGCTGGGCCTTCCAACGATTACCGGCGCGACTAGTTCGGCGCATCCACTCAACGGCAAGAAGGTGGCGATGGTCGGCACTTCGCTGGTCGCGCAGAACGTCATGCCGGTGGCGTTTGCGGGCGAAACTGGGGCAGTGATCCAGAACCTTGGCGTTTCTGGCGGCGCATTGGGCCTTGATGCGCGAGGTTCTCCGCACTCTGGCTCCGGTGCGGTCACCGCATCGCTTCCGTCAATTGCGTCGGATGCGAACGTGATCTTCCTCGACATGCTCGTGAACGACGTTGCGGCGTCGGATGTGCCTCTTGGTGTGGTCACTGACACCACGACGGCAACCTATTGCGGCGCTCTGGCGAACTTCTTCAACTGGTGCGAGACGAACCGGCCCAACGCTGCCGTGGTGGTCGTAGTGCAAACCTCTGCGGCTGCGACCTACTCGCCTTCTGATTATCGGCACGGCGTTGCCAATGCCAACGGCAACTATCTGGAGGACTTCCAGAACGCCACGCGGCGCATGTGCGACTATTACGGCAGGCCTTACATTGACCCGAACCGCTTCGGCATCGGCTTTCTTGATGCTGGCGAGGATACCGCAGACGGCTTGCATTGGGATGCGAGCGGTGGTGCGCGCATTGCCAAAATCTACAGCGCGGCCACGCGCGAACTAGCTGAGGCGGGCTGGCTGGGGTAAAGTCGTCATCCCGCGTATTGGGGCCAATCTTCTATACTGTTTTCGCTGTCGCTCCCGAGGGCGCGAGCAGGATTGCCGCCAACTCGGCTGTCCGCAGGCACGTCTTCAAGAACGACCGAGCCCGCGCCGATGATTGACCGGGCTCCGATAGTGACACCTTTCAAAATCACGCATCCAAAACCAATCCAGACGTCGTCTTCGATAACGATTGGGTTGGAGGAGATGGTGGCGACGTCTGCTGGGTGTCCGGACGTAGCAATAGCTTTATAGTGCAGGTGCCGATCCGTGGCATCGATTGGATGGCCGTTCGTGTCATGGATGTTGACCCCGTGGGAGATCAAGACACGATCACCGATACGAACGCTGCTGGCAGACCAGATGTAGCTATCTTGGCCAACGAAGCACCAGGAGCCAATATCGATCGTTCCGCCATGGGCGAATGTGAAGAGCTCTCCGCGCATCACAGAATTGCCTCCGACGCGGATCCTTCGCCGGTCCCCCGCATCCAAGATGCGCCCGCCTTCACCGATGCGTGCCGTCTGATCAAGTATGCCTATTTTGCGGTAATGGCGGGTGAGAGCTTTAGCCCGAAGTATTTCGGGCAAATCCATGAGGCGCGCGAAGTTCATCCCGGCGGCATACCTATAGACAGGTGTCGCGGCAAGCAGATGGTGGCGTCTGCATGACCGAGGCCGGCAACGCAGGCAACGGACTTCGCCTCCCAGTTCCGTGATGGGTTGGGGTGGAAGCGCCCATAACACGTGCAACCCGCGGCCTTGTAAGCTGTGAAGCGGTAAACCCAGCCTCTACCCACGCGCGCGGTGGCAAATCTGGTCCGGTCGGTGCTGGGTGCTGGTGTTGTGACCGCCCCACCATCGCCAGACGGAGTCCTCCCTTGAAGCCGTCCTTCACCGAACTGCCGGATGGCTTCAAGCACGTCCTCGATGCCACATCCATCGTCGCTTTGCTGGGGAGTCTCATCAGCGTGCTGCCTGCCGTCGCTTCCCTCCTCACCATCGTCTGGACATGCATCCGCATCTGGGAGACGGCCACTGTGCAGGCGATGCTGGGCCGCAAAAAGGACCTGCCGTGATGGATCCTCGCAAGCCCATTTTCGATGCCGTGCGCACGGTGGCGCGTGCTGGTCTGTTCAACGACCCCGGCAACGTTCTCGCGCTCGACAACCTGCTTGATGCCTTTAACGTTCCTCGCGCCGCCGGTCCTGTTGAACAGGCGAAGCCTGCGTCCGACGCCATCCCCCCCGGGTACTTCATTCTCCTCGCCAAGATCGAGAGTGGGCACCGCCCCTACATCAAGGCACCCACGTCGAGCGCGAGCGGTCTTTACCAGTTCATCAAATCGACTTGGGAAGCCGAGGGCGGAAAGTGGGGCAACGATTCCGCGCAAGCCTTTGGGGGACTGCGCCCTTCCGAGGCAGAGCAGACCGACCGCGCCCGTACCTTCACGCTCAAGAACCTGCGCCATCTGCAGTCACAGGGCATCCCGATCAACGCTGCCACGCTCTATGCCGCCCACTTCTTCGGCGCAGGGACGGCGGCAAAGGTGCTCAAGGCGGCAGATCGTGACCGGGCCGACAAGCTTGCGGGCCCATCTGCTACGTCCGCAAATCCCTCGATCCTGCGCGGCAAGTCCGTCGGTGAATTCAAGGCGTGGCTGCAGCGCAAGACGGGCGCATCAGCATGACCGGCAACTTGCCCAGCTGGCCACCGAAGGACTGGCGCGCACTGGCCGCGCTAGTTTTTTCGGTTGCCGGCGCAGTGGCGCTGACCGTGCTGCTCTGGCTGCTATCGGGCATGCTGTTGCCGGAAAAGGGTTGGACACCTGCCAGTGAGGGTGAGCGCGTAACCACCATCCGCTGGGTGCTGTGGCTGTCCGCCTTCTGCATCCTGCTGGTCCTCACTGGACTGGGCTTTGCCATCAATCGTCGTGCCTTGCGCGGACGCTGGGGCGACAAGTCGCTTGATTGGGAAGGCGGGGACGATCCCGCCCGGGGAGAAACCGATGTTCAAGAAGATCCTGACCAAGGTCGTCGGTAAGGCGCTTGCGCCGATCGTGGATGATATCGTGAAGCGTGAGCTCGACCGGCGGACGGGGGGCGCGGCCTCCAAGATCGAGGATGCAGTCGATGCGGTGAAGCGCGTCCTCTGATCCATGCCCCCGATCGAAGAAGACATCCCCCTCGATCCGTCCACGCTCATCCGGCTCGGCCTGATCAGCGAGGTCACCCTGTCACCGCCGCGCTGCAAGGTCCGTTTCGCAGATCCTGACGGCGATGATGATGAGGGCGGAGAAACTCCGCCGATCCGCTGGCTTGCCCTTCGCGCGGGAAAGACCCGCACCTGGTCCCCGCCATCGGTGGGCGAGGAATGCGTGCTGCTTTGCCCCGATGGCCAGATCGGCAATGGCGTGGCCCTGCTCGGCCTGCCGAACGATTCCAATCCTGCACCCGGCTCCACGCTTGCCGAATTGGTAGAATTCGAAGACGGCGCGGTAATCTCCTATGATCCCGAGGCGCACGTCCTCTCTGCCGTCCTTCCTGATGGTGCAACGGCGCTGATCGAAGCGCCGGGGGGCTTGACGATCCGCGGTCCTGTCTCGATTGAAGGTGACGTGACAGTCACCGGCGCAATCACCGCCTCGGAAGATGTCAGCGCAGATGGCATAAGCCTCAAGTCGCACAAGCACGGCGGCGTCCAGGGTGGCGCATCCCAGACTGGAACTCCGGTTTAACCCAACCCCCAACGGTAAACCCGGCCTCTACCATTCCGGACGCTGGCGTGGCCCGCGCAAAGCGCGCTTCTGTGCGGCCATGATCGGCATGGACGCAAACACCGGCAAGGCTCTTTCTGGCGCACCGCGCCGTGCGCAGTCGATCGCGCGCATCCTGACCACGCCTCTTGGCTCCTGCGTGATGCGTCGGGACTTCGGCTCTCTGCTGTTCGAACTGCTCGATCGCCCGCTCAATGTCGCCACCGCCATGCTCCTGCGCGCCGCCACGGCCATCGCCATCCGCCGCTGGGAAACCGGCTTCCAGATCACGCGCGTCACCCTGTCCGGTGATTTCCCCGGCGGCGCGCCCGTCATCGGCATCGAGGGGTATGACCTCGACGCGCCCGATCCCACCGCGCTCGTCTCGCTCTCCATCCCCATCCGGCGAAACACCGCCGCTCTTTCAGCCTGAAGGAACCGCCCATGCACGGCCTGACCATCACCGAATCCGCTACCGGCGTCCGCACGATCGCCCGCAGTTCCATGGCCGTGATCGGCCTTATCGCCACCGCTACCGCTGCCGCCGGTCAGCCAACCACCGACCTCGACGCCGCCTTCCCGCTCAATACCCCGGTGCTGGTCACCAGCGTCGATGCAGCAGCTGGAAAGGCCGGAACCGGCGGCACGCTCAAGGCCGCGCTCGAGGCGATCGGCGATGAAGCGAGCCCGCTGGTGATTGTGGTTCGCGTGGCCGAAGGCGAAGACCAGGCGGAGACCGACGCCAACGTGATCGGCGCGACCGATGGCAATGTCTACACCGGCTTGCAGGCCCTGCTCGCAGCTGAAACGGTGGTCGGCAAGCGCCCCCGCATCCTCGGTGCCCCTGGCCTCGATACGCAGGCCGTCGTGGCAGAGATGGTTATCGCCGCACGCAAGCTGCGCGCCATGGTCTACGCCTCGGCAATTGGCGACGACATTGCCGAGGTCACCACCTATCGCGGCGAGTTCTCCGCTCGCAATCTGATGCTGCTTTGGCCCGACAGCTCGCCCGACTTTGCAGGCGATATTGTGGCTCGCACGCTTGGCCTTCGGGCGCGCATCGATGAAGAGCAGGGCTGGCACAAGACGGTCAGCAACGTGCCCTTCTACGGCGTCACCGGTGTAACGAAGAACGTCCACTTCGATCTGGTCGACAACGATACAGATGCCGGCGTTCTCAATGATGCGCAGGTCACCACGATCATTCGTCAGTCGGGCTATCGCCTCTGGGGTAACCGTACCACGGCAGGTGAAGATCAGCCGGAATTCAGTTTCGAAAGCGCCGTCCGCACCAGCCATGCCCTGCAGGACATCATCGCCGCTGCCGTGCTGCCGTTCCTCGATCAGCCGATGACCGTGGCGCGGGTCAAGGACCTGATGGAAACGGTCAACGCCGAATTCCGCCGCCTGGCCGTGGAAGGCAAGATCATGGGCGCGGAGATTTTCTTCGATGCCGATGCCAACACGCCCGAGCAGCTGGCGGCAGGCCGTCCGAACTTCCGCATCCAGTACACCCCGGTGGCTCCGATGGAGAACCCGCAGGTCAGCCTGGTCATCACCGACTACTACTACTCGGGCTTTGCCGACCAGCTCGCCAACGCGGCCTGATCAGCAACCCCCTGCCCCCCAGCTTCTGAAAGGACACGGCCATGGGCCTCCCGCGCAAACTGAAGAACCTCAACACCTACGTCGACGGCGAGGGCTTCCTCGGCACCGTGGCCGAGTTCGAGGAGCCCAAGCTCGCTATCGCTACCGAAGAGTGGCGCGGCGGCGGCATGCTGGGCCCGGTCATGCTCGACAAGGGGCTGGAGGCTATGGAGGCCACGCTCACCATGGGTGGGCACGTGGCCAGCCTGATCCGCAAGTTCGGCACCACCCGCGTCGATGGCGTCCGCGTGCGCTTCATCGGCGCGTACCAGGCAGACAACGGCAGCGCGGCCGAGGCGGTCGAGGTCTACATTGGTGGTCGCTTCACCGAAATCGATCCCGGCAAGGCCAAGGCGGGCGATGATACCGAGCAGAAGTACAAGGTGCCGCTCGCCTACTACCGCCGCGTGGTCGATGGGCGCACCGAGATCGAGATCGACATGCTGCGCGGCATCTTCCTCGTCGATGGCAATGATCGCTACGCCGAGATCATGGCGATCATCTCCGGCTGACCCTTCTGAGCTTCACCGGGCGGTCCTTTTGCGGGGCGCCGTCCGGTGGGGCCTGCGGTGGTGGCGGGCGTCCCGATCCCTCCACGTCGTCACCCCGCAGGAACCAGCCCCGCACAATCAGGAGCCCCGCAAATGTCAGAACCTTCCGCACCGGTTGCCGAAACCCGGCCATTGTTCGAATCTGTCACGCTCTCGGTGCCGCTGCAGCGCGGCGAAACCTCGATCAGCGCCCTGTCGATCCGTCGTCCCAAGTCTGGCGAGCTGCGCGGCCTCTCGCTGCAGGACATCATGACCACCGATATCGTGGCCATGCTCACCCTGATCCCGCGCGTCAGCGAGCCGCCGCTCACCGCCGACGAAGCCAATGCGCTGGATCCTGCAGACCTTTCCGAGATCGCCGGAACCATCCGGGGTTTTTTCATGACGAAGGGGGAGAAGGCCGTGATGGAAGCGATGGCGGCGCACTATCAGCCGAAGACCTGATGGCCGACATTGCCGCCATCTTCCACTGGCCCAAGGCCGAGCTCGAAAGCCTCACGCTGCCCGAGCTGATTGACTGGCGTGAGCGCGCAGTCGCGTGCTGGAACCGCATGCATGGCAAGGGTGACGCATGAGCAACAAGCTCAACCTCCTGGTGAACTTCATCGGCGTCGACAAGATGTCCGGAGCCCTCCGCAACATCGTCGGCCTGGGACGCGACGGATCGAAGTCGATCCGCGCACTCTCGGGCGAGGCGCGGAAGCTCGAGCGCGAGATGAGCAAGGTGCAGCGCGCCATCTCGCGCGGATCGGGCAATATGACCGATCTGATCAACCGCGAGCGCGAGCTTGAAAGCCAGCTCCGCCAGACCAACGAGCAGCTCAAGCGCCAGCAGCGCCTCGCCTCGATAAACGCTGATGCGCGGGCGATGCAGCGGCGCGGCGATGAATTGAGAGCCCGAGGGCAGGATAACGTCATGGGCGGGGCCTCAATGGCCGCGCCCTTGATCGCGGCCACAGCTGCTGCCGCCCAGTTTTCGAGCGGGATGGTGGATATCCAGCAGAAGGCCGAGCTTTCCGATCAGGCCACTGACCGGCTCGGTAATCGCATCGTGCAATTGGCCCAGATCGCGCGCCAGATGCCCGAAGACATGCGCTCTGGACTGGATGCGCTGCTTGCCAAGGGCATGAACCTGGACGCGGCGACGGCCGCGATCGGCCCCGCCGGCCGTCTCGCCACTGCGTACAAGGTCGAACTGCCCGATGCAGCGAATGCGGCCTTTGCAAGCATCAGCAACCTGAAGGTCGCCTCCGCCGACACCGCGAAGATCTTTGACGCGATGGCAGCGGCGGGCAATGCCGGCGGGTTCGAAGTGAAGGACATGGCGCGTTTCTTCCCGTCGCTTACCGCGCAGATGCAGGCGCTTGGCGAAAAGGGCGTTCCCGCTGTTGCCGACCTATCAGCCGCGCTGCAGGTGGCAATGAACACGGCAGGCAATGCCGACGAGGCAGGGAACAACATCCAGAACCTGCTCGGCAAGATCAACGCCCCGGGCACTATCGCTGCCTTCAAGAAGAACTTTGGCATCGACCTGCCGGCGGCGATGAAAAAGCTGCAGGACCAAGGCTACAGCTCTTTGGAAGCCATCGCTTTGGTGACGCAAAAGGCCACCGGCGGGGACATGAAGAAGCTGGGGTTCGCGTTCGAGGATCAACAGGCCCGCATGGGGATCCTCGCGCTAATCCAGAACATCGACGACTACCGCCGGATACGCGCCCAGGCGATGCAATCGGGCGGCACTGTTGACCGCCAGTTCAACCAGCGCGTTGCCCGCGATGCCACCGTGCAGTGGCGCGCCTTCCTAGGCTCGGCATCCTCGCTGGCGATCGTGCTCGGCACCACGCTCCTGCCGGTGATGACCGAAGTGCTCGGCTATGTCGGGGCGCTCGGCAACCGCATGGCAGCGTGGGCACAGCGCAATCCGGAGCTTGCCGGCACTCTTACAAGGCTGGCTGCAGGTTTCGTCGCCGCCCGCATCGGGCTCGGCGTTCTGCAGTTCGCCTTCGGCTCGATAATCGGCCCGCTAGGAAGCGTGATCCGGTTTGTGCGCATGGCAGGGCCCGCCTTCACCGCGCTCCGCACCGCAGCGCTTTTCCTCGGCCAGGGGATGATGCGCGCCGGCATGATGATGCTCGCCAACCCCATGGTGCTGGCGATCGTGGCGATTGGCGCGGCCATCGGCCTGCTCGCCTACCTGGTCTATTCCAACTGGGACAAGATCAGGGGGGCCTTCGCCGCCGGGTGGAACTGGGTCAAGAGCACGCTCGCCGCGGCACCCTCGTGGCTCACCACGATCGGCAAGCAGATGATGCAGGGCCTGCTCATGGCCATCAACCCGATGGCCTTGGCGCTCAAGCTGATCGACGTGGCGAAGAACGGGATCACCGCCTTCAAGAACTACTTCGGCATCAAAAGCCCGTCGCGCCTGATGATGCAGATGGGTGGCCACGTCGCCACCGGCCTCGCCCAGGGCATCGACGGGGGCAGTGGCAGGCCCCAGCGCGCCATGGGGCGCATGGCCGCTGGCGTGGCCCGTGCAGGTGCCGTCTCGCTTTCGCCCATCGCACCAGCATCGGGCGGAGTGCAGCAGGGCGGCGCGCTGGCCAGTGGCGGCAGCATCACCATTCAGGTCTATGGCGCGCCCGGGCAGAGCGTCGATGAACTGGCCAGTGTCGTCATGCGCAAGCTTGAGCAGGCCAAGGGCGTCAAGGCGCGCAGCTCCTACGAAGGTGATCGCTGATGGCTTCGCTTCCCCCGATCAACGGCGTCACCACCAATACGCTCTCGCCCGGGCACCTGCTCACCCTTGGCATGTTCCTGTTCGGCATCGATGCCATGGCCTATTCCGAGCTCTCGCGCCGCACCAGCTGGCGGCACGGTACCTCGGAGCGCTTCATGGCGCGCCCCGCCAGCCAGTACCTCGGCCCCGGCGAGGACACGATCACGCTTTCGGGCCTGCTCGTGCCAGAGGTCGCGGGGCAGTTCGTTGCGATCCAGATCGTGAAGGCCATGGCCGATACCGGCGAGGACTATCCGCTGGTCGATGGCCTCGGGCGCGTGCTGGGCCATTACAAGATCGTTCGCCTGGAAGAGACGCAGCACGGCATCATGGGGGGTGGCCTGCCGCGAGGAGTGGATTTTGTCATCGAGCTCGAGCGGGTGGACTGACAGTGGGCGCGAATATCGCAGGCCTGCAGCTGCTGCTCGATGACGGCACCGATCTCGCCGCCAAGATCAACCCGCGCTTCCTTGAGCTGACGTTGAGCGAGAAGCGCGGCGACGAGGCCGACGAGCTGTCTTTGACCCTGCACAACCATGACGGCCGTCTCGCTGCGCCCGAGACTGGCCGCGTTCTCACGCTGGCGCTGGGTTGGAAAGTGGGCGGGCCCTTCACCGGCCTCGTCGGCAAGGGCCGCTTCAAGGTTGACGAGGTCGAGGAAAGCGGGCCGCCCGACGTGATCACCATTCGCGCCCGCTCGGCAGATCTGGGCGGAGATTATCGCAAGCGCCGGACCAAGGTTTGGCGCGATACCACCGTTGGCGCGGTGCTCGATACGATCGCTGGACGCTATGGCGTGGAAAGCCTTGTCCATCCCGATCTGCGCGGCCTTGCCATTGCGGTGCTCGATCAGCACGGCAAAAGCGACATGGCCCTGGTCAAGGATCTCGGCAGCCGCTTTGATGCCTTGGCCACGTGGAAGGACCGCAAGCTGATCTTCATGCCCGTTGGCGCGCAGACCACGCCAGGCGGCAAGACCATACCCTCGCTCACGCTCACCCGCCGTGATGGCTGGACATGGCGCTTCTCCCGCGCCGATCGCGAGGAGAACGACGGGGCCGAGGCCGAGTGGCATGATCCCGCCGATGGCAAGCGTAAGAAGGTCGGCACCGGGGGGACGAAGCCGAAGAAGCTCAAGCGGGTCTATGGCAGTCAGGCCGAGGCGCAGCAGGCGGCAAAGGCAGCAGCGGGCAAGGGCAAGCGCAGCGCGTTCAAGTTCGAATACGACCTCGCCCAGGCCGACATGCAGATCCAGCCCAACGCCCGCGTGAAGTTGTCAGGCTGGAACACGCGGGTTGATGGGATGAACTGGCTGGTCGAGAGCGTCGAGACCTCGCTCGGTGCTAACGGCATCCAGCAGAAGGTCTCGCTGGAGAGTGCGTGATGTTGGGCTTGATCTTAGGTGTCGTCGGGATGGCCTCTATTATTGGAAACATCCACTCTCCAGCCGATGTAGCCGCCCAGCCCATGAGTGTAGCTTATGTCCCGCCAACCCACAGTTACGACGAAGTGCGACTTGTAGACCGCGGGTCCGACCGACCGGTATGTTATCCAGCAATCGATAACCGCTTCTGCTCCTCGGGCAGGGGCGGGAAACGCTGGAACTTGGCCCACTTCACCGGGGCCTACAAAGGTCCAACGCGGCGCAGAATTGGGACCTCCGCCAGCAACATCTTTCATCGCTCCGAATTCAATTATCTGGGCAAAAGCACGGCCTCGATTGAGGAACTCAATGGAAACCATGAGCTCGCCGCTATGCGTCGAACGTTCCACCTCCCCACCCTGGGCATGAAGAATACCGCGTTCGGCTTCGTAAAGCGCTTCAATATTTTCGCGGGCATGGCGCGCGGATCGGCCCGAATAGTAAGCCGCAAGGCCAGCGGCGACGAGAGTTGGTACGCCCACGAAAGCGGTGAGGAAAAAAGTGAACCACGCCGCCTTGGCGGATTGCGCTGCCGCATCAACCGCCTTCCTGTTCAGATCCAACGCCTCATCTTCTGGCTTCCGATGCTGTTGGGTTTGATCGTGGGCGCGCGCGGGGGCTATGTCATCTGCCGGGACTTCTGGCCTGATGGTCGCAACGCGCTGCTCATTCTGCTTAGTGGTCCGATCAGCAGCGCTGGCGCTGGGGTGCTGATCTGGGCCGTGTACGCCATCCCCTACGGATACTGCGGCTAGGAAGAGAAGCGAAAGTGCAAGTGCCTTCACGCCTTCCTCACGATTGCGACCGTTGATCCCAAGGATTATCCCCCCTCAATCCGGCCACTCCGGGTCCGGTTCAAACTCAAAATCCGGGTCCACTCCCTCGGCCACCTCTGGCCGGCGAGGAATCGGCTTTGCGTCGAGGTCTACCACCGGAGCCACGCCGTCGAATGCGACGCGGATCACACAACCGTAGGGTGCAGCCTGCTGAAAAACGGCTTTGATTTCGCGGCCTTCGCGGATCAGTGCGCCGATGCGCCCGCATCGTTCTGCAGTGATGTATCCGATCTGGATGCCGCGCTCGGAGAAGACGGCGACGGCGTTGCGATCGGCCTTGTTCTTCGGTTCTGGCACAAGGTGGATCAGGTCACCCGGCTTGCACAGGGCGATCTCGAACCGGCGGTTGCTCCGCGCCTTGTCCTCATTGTCGTAATCCGCGCCCACCACGGCGAGGGAAAGCGATGGCAGCGTCATTTGGCCGTCGGCATCCATGTGGCAAGATTGGCCCGGCAGTCATCAGCGGCCGCGGCTCTCTCTTCGTCGCCAACGCTGCGATAAAGGGCGGCCTTTTCGTCAAGGAAAAGGCTCATGCGTTCAACAACGGCAAACGCATCGGCCAAGCCCGCGCCGGCCAGCACTTCGTCAAGTTCGGCCCAGCCCCCGGCAAAGGTGCCATCCATTATCGCCGCCAATGCAGCCTCTACCTCGGCCACCCGCTCTGGCTGATAGTTGTGAGTTCCCAGTCCGGAAAACATCTTGGGCAGCATCAGTGCGGGCTCAGATAGCTGGCAATCTCATCAGCCAGCTTTTCCATCTGCACCGCGGCTTCGACCTCCCCACGTTCGCGCAGGTCCTGCGCCGTAATCAGAACGTCATCGAGCAAGTCGCGCATGGCATCGAAGACATTGGAATAACCCGCGCGGGCAAGGCGCTCGCCCACTTCCTCATCATGGCCTGCGGCAAGTGTCAGCCAGAACATGTCCAGCTTTGCAGTCACCGTCCCGAACGGATCGCTCTGCTCCTGCTGCATCAGCCGGCCATCCTTCGCACCACGGCCACAACTTTCCCCACCACATGCAGCTCGCCGTCATAGGCAGTTTCTGCCTCGATCAACGGATTGTCAGACATGATCTTCACTCCGCCATCCGGCATCGGGCGCAGGCGTTTGATCAGGCCGGTTTCGCCATAGGCCACCGCCCAGATCTGATCACCCATCTTCACACGTGTGTCGGCTGTATCGATGATGCAGATGTCGGCATTCTGGATCGTCGGCGCCATCGAATCGCCGATACCCTGTGCGATGAAGATCCGCGATGGCGGCGCTTGGGTGAACAGGCGAAGCCACCCGCGCGTGAAGCGGCGCGGCTTGGCCTTGACCGGCAGATCGAGATAGCTGCCACCGCCCATGCCGAAGGCAAGATCAAGCTCTTGGATCTCGACGATCTCGTCGTCTTCGTCTTCGATCTCGTCTGCCGGGACGGGAAACCCTCCGAAGCCGGAACGGGGAGAGGCGATTCGCTCGGCCTCCGGCAGCCCCTCTAGATGCTCTGGCGTAGTCTCGAGCGCCCGTGCGATTTTATGCAGGTGGCTTGAACGACCACCCCGTTTGATCAAATTGGCAATAGCTGGCTGCGTTATTCCAACGCGGCGCGCCAGCTCGGATTGGGTAATTCCAAGAGCTTCAAGCCGTTCAAGAATGCGGGTCCCGATATCAGTCACGGGCCGACCCTATAACCATGCTTATAGCTGTCCACCAAAGTTTGGTGATTGACTGCCTATAACAACGGTGATAGCTATAACACATGGAATTAACCCCGACCCCTTTCGAGGCCCTGCAGTCCGCTTTGGCGAAAGCGGGATCGCAATCCGAACTCGCGCGGATTTGTGGCGTGTCGCAGCCTGCAGTCTGGAAATGGCTGCAAAGCTCGAAGCGCCTTCCGGCCGAGTACGTGCTGCGCGTTGAAAGCGCGACGGGTGTGTCCCGCCATCATCTCCGCCCTGACATCTACCCGTTGGAATCCCGCGGTTCGCATCCGCGCTGGTATGGCATCGACATGGCTTCTGGCCCTGACGTCGCGGTCGTATCCGTCGGACAGCGCAAAGGAAACGGCAATCGGATCAACGTTTTGGACGCGCGTGAGCAGCGGAGGACCGCATGACCGTGCTCGAACAGGAACTCGCAGAATGTCTGCGCCAGTGCCGTTCGGTGCTGCAAACGGCGCTCACCGATCCGGATGTTCCGCATAATCCTACCCGCCAGAGGGTGCTCGAACGCCGCATCGCATCTGCCGATCGCGTGCTCGCCAAGGTGCCCCGCGCATGACCAAGGAACGCACTCCGCTCACACCGCACTCGGCGCTGCTCGATATCGCCAAGGTGCTCGGCTATGACGGCTGCGCAGAGGTGACCGGCATGTCGGAATGGTCGCTGCGCAAGATGTCCGACCCGGATACGGGCCGCAACGTCAGCCTGCAGGCAGCCATGCGCCTTGATGCCGCGTATCGCCGTGCGGGTGGCAACGGCGCGCCGCTCTTCGCGGCATACGAGGCTTTCCTAGAGCTCGACCAGGTCGAACCACAAAGCCCCGAGCACCTTATGACACTCTCGGGCGAAGTCGCGAAGGAAGTGGGCGAGGCCGTTGCCGCTGCTCTGGCATCGGCAAGCCGCGCCAACTGCCCGGCTACACGTGCCCGCGCGATCGACGAAGCGCGCGAGGGACTTTCGAAAATGCAGTCGCTGGTTTCCAGCTTGGAACGGGGGAACGTCCATGAGCGGTGAAGGCCATCTTGCCTCGCGCCCTTTGATCAATGCGCCGCTGCAGACGCGCCTGCGCTCTGGCGGCAAGATGGCGAAGGACAGCGCCTTCATCATCTGTCCCAAGTGTGATGAGCCTTGCTTCATTCGTCGGTCGGAGCGGATCACCGAGAAGGTCAAGCACCTTGAGGCGCACTGCACCAACACCGGTTGCGGCCACACCTTCGCCGCGCAGGTGGTCTTCGTGCATTCCTTCAGCCCTGGCCTGATCGACCGGCCCGACCTCGACCTGCCGGTCTGCCCGCGTGACCAAGTGCCGCACGTCTCGGCACGAAGGGCTGACGAGGACCCGGCGCAGATCAGCATGTTCTCGGGCTGACCTGATCGGGCCTCTCGGCCCCCAACCACTCTGAAATTCTTGGACCATCGAACGCCCGCGATCCGGGCGAGGGGGAAGCTTTGCCTGTTAACACCACCATTGCCGCCAGCATGAAGGCGCTGTTTCCGCCACATCAGATGGAGAAGCGGGCGCGGATGCGCCTGAGCTTCGACAAGGCCCTGCGCCTGGTCGTGCCGCGCCTTACCCGCCGCCAACGCCAGTTCCTCGCCTCGGTCGCCGGGTTCCGCGAGGCCGACATCTTCGACGTTGCGATGATCGAGATGCTCGAAGCCCCGGCGTGGGAGCTCAAGGGCCTCGTGCAGTGGCAGGACAGCCAGTGGAAGCGGCACATGGGCCGCAAGCGCCAGATGAGCAGCAGCTACCGTCTCACCGAGTACGGACGGCTTTACGTCACCTCCGCCGCCAACCTGATAGCCCTTTCAAACGGCGACAAGGCCAAGGGTGGGCGCGCCCAGTGAGCCTCGAAGCCGACATCATCAAAGGCCTGCAAGAGCAGTTCAAGTTCCGGAAGACCAAGGGCTCCTGGCTGCAGGAAGGCACGTGCCCACAGTGCGGCAAGCGTGAAGCCTTCTGCGCCGCCAAGGATCCCAAGGTGGTCAAGTGCAGCCGGGCCGACAACTGCGGATGGTCTGACACCGTCCGCAACCTCCTGCCCGATCTGTTCGAGGATTGGTCCAAGCGGTTTGCCCCGACGCCCGAAAACCCCACGGCCACGGCGGACGCCTATCTGCTCAATGATCGGATGCTCGATCTGCAGTACCTGCGCGGATCCTACACGCAGGAACTCTACCGCGACAGCGAGAGCGGGGCGGTCTCGGCCACGGTCCGTTTCAAGGTGGGCGAGACCTTCTGGGAACGCCTGATCGACCGGGTAGGCCGGTTCAAGGCAAAGGCGAACTTCGGATACGGCGGAACCTACAAGGGCCACGTCTGGACCCCGCCGCGATACACGATCGAGGACTACGCCAAGGCGGATGAAATCCTCTTCGCCGAGGGCATCTTCGATACCGTTGCCCTGTGCCAGGTGCGCAAGATGGCCGCATCGGTCATGTCCACCAACAACTGGCCGGAGAAGTTCCTCGCCGATCTGCGCGTAGAGCTCGAGCGCATCGGTCGCACCACCCGGCCAAAGCTGCTTTTTGCCTATGACGTCGGCGATGCCGGTGTCGGCGCATCCCGCAAGCACGTCAAACAGGCTCGCGCCGAAGGGTGGGAAGCCGAAGCGCTGCAGGTGAAGCCTGATGGCGAGGGCACCAAGAAGGACTGGAATGATCTTCTCAAGGAACACCTCGATTGGGACGGCGATCCGGACAAGGCCCCGTTGGGGGCAAAGGCGTTCGACGAGTACCTTTTCAATGGCCGACTGACGCTGGTCGAGAGCGCGCAGAAGAAGGCGCGCCTCATCTACGAGCGCAAGCTGTGGCACTCATTCGATTTTCGCCATGGCAATCGGCTTTACTGGTGCAAGGCGCGCCACACGAAGGATGAGGACGGCGATGAAACCGTCCACCTCGATGTCGAGGAAATCGCCAACTGCACTTTCCGAGTGCTCTACCGCGAGCGCGACGATGTCGCCGACGAGACGAACTACTTCCTGAAGGTCGATTTTCCGGGCAGGCGTCCCACCGCCAAGGCCCGCTTTTCGCATAACGCGCTCGCCGATTCCGGGACTTTCAAGAAGCGCCTGATGGCGTTCGCCGGAACATGGAGCGGCACCGGCGAGCAGCTTGACCGCATCGTCAAGAACCAGCCTGGGCTGGACAAGGTGGTCACCCCGATCAAGTTCACCGGGTACTCGGCAGACCACAAGGCGTGGGTGCTGGGCGATCTCGCCGTGCGCGAGGGGCGGGTCTACAAGATCAACTCCGACAAGTACTTCGACTTCGGCAAGCAGGCTGTGAAGCTGCGGTCGGACGATCGCCTGCTGCGGATCAACTACGATCCCGATCATCTCAAGTTCGATTGGCTGCCCGACCTTTGGGGAGCCTACGGCGAGAAGGGCCTGATCGCTCTCGCCTTCTTCACCCTTTCGCTCTTTGCGCAGCAGCTGCGCGGCGCGCCGCTTTGGCACGGCTCCATCCCTTTCCTTGAAGTCACCGGCATCCCCGGCTCGGGCAAGACCACGCTGATCGCCTTCCTGCACAAGATGCTGGGACGCGGCGGGGCCAACGGCCACGAAGGTTACGACCCCAACAAGGTCACCGGCGCCGCGCTTGGCCGTGTCCTGATGCGTATCTCGAACCTGCCCGAGGGCCTGATCGAAGGGCGGCGCGATGATGAGAAGCGCACCGGAAAGGCGCAGTTCGATTATAACGAGCTGCTTATCCTCTACGACGGCCGCAACCCGCGTGCGACGGGTCAGAAGACCGACGGCTACGAGATCAACGAGCAGCCGTTCCTCGGCACGCTCTACCTGATGCAGAACGAGCGCATCGATGCACACGCCGCGGTGCTCGAGCGCCTCGTTTCCATGAACATCGACAAAGAGCGCTTCTCCGACGAGAACCGCAAGCGCGCCCAGCGTCTGCGCGAACTGCCGATCGACGATGTTTCTGGCACGATCGTCCACGTCGCCCGGTCAGAGGGCAACTATCTCCCCTTCTTCGCCGAGCGCTACGAGCATCACAACGCCGACATGCGCAGGCGCATCGATGGCCTCCATAACGATCGTATCATCAAGAACCACGCCCAGCTGGCAGCGGCGGTGGAGGCCCTGCCCAAGCTGTTTCCGAATGTGCGGAGCGAATGGGTTGCCGAGGCAATTGCCTGCCTCGATCGGCTAGCGATCGACCGGCAGCAGTCGATTGGCGCGGATCATCCCGTGGTCGCCGAATTCTGGGAAAAGGTCGAATACCTGATCGGCCGGGAACCCGGCGACGCGCACAAGACCGGCAAAAGCCTGAATTGCCATCGCGATCCCGACAAGATGATGGCAGTCAGCCTGCCGCAGTTCGAAAGCCGCTGCAGCCAGGCAGGCCTGCGCCTGCCCAACATGGACCTGCTGAAGAAGGTCCTGCGCCAAAGCCACTCCCGCAAGTGGGTCAAGAACGGCCCGGTCAATGTGCTCGACCCTGACTATCCCAACGGGAAGTCGGTCTCATGCTGGGTCTTCCAGCAGCCAGTCCGCACGGATCGCATCGTATGACCGGCCGGGGCATCAATCTCGGCGAAGTGGTCAGCTTTGCCGATGCGCGGGCGGAGGCGATGGGCCTGCGCATCTGGCAGGGCATTGAAACCTTCGATCCTCCCAACCGCATCCACGATCACGCCGATCTCCTCGCCATGGCCGAGCGTATGCTTGCCATGCGTGAGAAGCGCTTTCCCGCGCTGATCGCAGCAGGGAAGATGTCAGCCGGGCAGGCCGAGGCAGAGATTGCCACCTTCCGCCGGATCGTCGCCGACTGGCGCTTTATCTGCACGGGGCAGGGTGAACCGGCCCCCATCGCCTCACTTGAACAGCGCCGCGCCGCGATCGACGCCAGCCTGCGCACCATCGCCGAGATCGCCCGCGAGGAAGGGACCTTTTCCGACGCGCTGGCCGACCAGGCCGAGTGCGTGATCGCCCTGCGCTGGCACCTCGAACCGGGCCGCAGGACCGCCGCCCTTTCCCAGCTCGCCAGAGAAATCTCCCGAGAATTTCCAAGCGCACAATCGCGCACCAACCAGGAGGCCAACCATGCCGTCTGATTTTCACCCGATGTACTGCCAGTGCCGGTTATGCACCCCGCATCCGCGCCGAGGTGTTCGCAGATACACGCGCAATGCGGGCTTCATCGCTCTTTGCAGCTTTGCCCTCTGGGCTGCGCTGCTGTTCCCTTGGCTGTGAGGGGGCAACGATCATGAAGCTCTCGATTAAGCAGCAGCCTGTCCCGTTCGAATGCGGGTGCGGCAACGTCCACAACACCGGCGATGGCAAGTTGCCGGTCGGTTGGACAACCCGCAACGGCTTCACCTGGTGCGAAGATTGCACCCGCGCCGGCATCGCTGCCCGCACCGTCCGCCGGCGCAAGCCTTCGCCTGACAAGGTCCGCCTGCGCAGCCAGGTGCTCGCCCTGCTGCAGGAAGGCGCGGCCCTCATGCCCCCGGGATCGCAGAAGCGCGTGGCTTGGGTGAAGCGGGTCAACGACCTGATCACCGAACAGAAGGACGCCGCGTGATGGCGCAGCAGCTTCACAATGCCGCGCGCCTTGCGGCCTTCGCTGTCGCTGTCGCCACAGTTCTGCACTTCGGACTGCAGATCCTCGCCGGGATCCAGCAGTGCGATGCATGGGAGGTCTGCCCATGGTGATTCAGCATCGCCGCCGGCACCGCATTGCTCTTCCCGAGCAGCTCCGCCGCGCAGCCGAACTGGACGCAATCCGCCTGCAGCGCTCCCTGACGGCGGCAGAGCAGGCCGAGGCCGACAACCTCGCCGACCGGGCTTACATGCGGCAGTGGCGCGCACAGCAGCGGCTGCAGGAGGCGATCCTCGCAGTCCGCATGATCGCGCCCGATCCGCAGATGCAGCGCCCCCGGAACATCGGCGGTGCCTCGTAAGTCTGCCAGCCTCGCCGAGCGCTACCGCGCCCACCGCGCGGCCTTCGAGCTTGCCCAGCAGCTAGGCTGCACTCCGAAGGAAGCCGAGGACGAACTCGCCCGCCGTGCCGCCCAGCAGGAATGGCAACGCGGCCACGATCGCCTCGAAGCGCTCCGAAACGCGCCCCTGCGCCCTCCCGAACCCGAACCACGCCCGCTGCCATGGTGGCTGCGCGACTGACTTCACCAACCGAAAGGCCCCGCAAGTGACCTGCAACTGCATCAGTGAAATCCAGAGCAAGCTGCCCGAGCACAAGCTCGACATCGCAATCTGCTTCTCACGCGAGCAAAACGAGCTGACCGCCCGGACTTACACCCCGCTCGATCGCCGCGACAACGGCAAGCGCGAGACCCGTAGCAAAAAGCCCAGGCTCTTTGGCCACACCTTCTGCCCCTTCTGCGGCACCCGCTACGAACCGGCCCCCGCCGAGGAAGGCGGTGCAGCGTGACGCACCGTCCGATCGAACCACGCCACCGGGCCAACATGAACGCCATGGCCACGGCGATCGACCAGACGCTCAACGGCGCAAGTAAGCCAAAGCGCTTCGCCTTCGTGATGCTCGTCGCCGAGTTCGGCCAGATCGACAACGGCCGCGTGAACTACATCAGCAACGGCAGCCGCGAAGACATGATCGCAATGATGAAGGAATTCATCGCGCGTGCTGAAGGCCGATACGTCGAGACCGGGGGTGCGGCATGAAAGCGCTCACCATCTGGCAGCCTTGGGCCAGCCTCATCATCGCAGGTGCCAAGCCCTACGAGTTCCGTGGCTGGCGCGCACCGCGCTCGCTGATCGGCCAGCGCATCGTGATCCACGCAGCGGCAAAGAAGATCGACGGCGAGGAGGCCTCGGCTCTCTGGCACATTCTCACGAACCGCAACGCCTGCGACGAACTTGCCTTGGCTGCAGCTGAAACCTGCCTGCACCCCGATCTCGCAACGCCGATCCTCGCCCGAGCTTTCATGCCCTTGTGCGAGCTGCTGCCCATGTCTGCCGGCATCGGCACCGCCGTAATCGGCGTGCCGCGCCTCGGCACCGAGATCGCCGAGGAATTCGGCGTCCCCCGCGCCAACGACAGCGACCGCGACAGCCACGCCAACTGGGGCTGGCCCATGCTCGACATCGAGCCATGGGAAAGCCCGATCCCCATGCGCGGCGCGCAGGGCTTCTGGAATTGGCCCGAGCCCGAACAGCTGCTTGGAGGCGCAAAATGAAGCGCATCCTCCCCCGCTTCGATCTGTGCCGCTGGTCCGGCTCCGACATCGACGGCCAAGGCTGGTGCGAGGGTCAATCCCTCGCCGTCCAGTGGCTCGGCCTCCTCTTCGAAATCAACTTTGCGAGGGTCAGCCATGCCCGCTCATAAAACCCCCCGCTTTACCCCGGCGGAGATTGCTCGCCTGCGCGAGTATTATCCGGTGGGCGGTGTCGAAGCTGTTCACCAGCACCTGCCACACCGCACTTGGCATTCGATCCACGTCAAGGCGCACAAGCTGGGCATCCGCTCGACCCGCAAGAACGGTTGCAAGCCATCGGCCCTGCCGCCTGAGCACCTCGAGGAGGCGATCCGCCTTCGCGAGGAAGAGCGATGGTCATTCGCCCGCATCGGCGAGAAGTTCGGCGTGGCCGAGGCGTCGGCATGCAACGCAGTTTTGATCGCCCTCTGTACCCGCAAAGGCTTCACCCCGGCGCAGCGGGACCAGTACGGTCGCCTGACACCGGAAGGACTGGAGCGGGTGCGCTATGCCTTGAAGAAGGGCCTCAAGGGCGTGGACATCCAGCTTCGCCTCGGCATCTCTGCCGCTTGCGTGGCCGAACAACGCCGCCGTTACAATCGTGACCTGGCCGAGCGTGGCAAGGCGCTCCTGCCCCCTCCCGGCGGCGGCATGCGCTATTCGGGCGTGAAGGTTTCCCGGCAGCAGCGGGCAGAGGTCGAGGCGCTCTACATGCAGGGCCTCGGCGTTCTCAAGATTTCGGCGCGCAGCGGGATCTCCAAGACCACCTGCACCCGCATCCGCGAACGCCTGATCAAACGGCTCAAGCGCAAGGGCGAGTGCCTGCCGGGTTGCGACATCGATGGCGTGCGCCATGTCCAGACAGAGAACAGCCGGCACATTCACGCCAGCCAGATCGCGGCCCTGCGCACCATGCTGCTGAATCGGGTGCCGGTGCTGCGTGCGTCCCGCCTCTGCGCGATCGGCCACAGCAGCGCGATCCGCCTGCGAGACGAGCTCGTCGCCGAACTGGCCGCAAAGGGCGAGGAACTGCCCGAGCCCATCCGGCCCGGTCGCGTGAAGAAGGGCGCTTACGTCGATCCCTTCTGGCCACCGAAGGGAGCGCGCCAGATCTACACCTTCCGGCAGCTGCTCGACGAACTTCCATTCGACGAGGCGAAGGCCCGCTGGCGCCGCGATCGTGCGGCCGAGCGCAAGGCCGAAGCCGCCCGCCCCAAGACTTTCGAGGAACAACTCGCCCTGGTCGCCACCGGCAAGGCCAAGCTCGCCACGGTAGCACCCCGCGCCCACCTCGAACCCACGATCGCGAAAGGACTGCAGGCATGAAGCCGCTCTCCATCCATGACGTGCACCGCGAAGGCGTGGAACTCACCCTGCAATCACTCTTGGCCTACTGGAAACAGCATGAGCACTACGCCGTAGCTTGGTCAGCTGGGAAGGATAGCACCACGCTGCTGACCCTGATCGTGCACCTTGTTCAGGCAGGCCACCTGCCTAAGCCAAAGAAGCTTTATGTCTTCTATGCGGACACCAGGCAGGAGTTGCCGCCGATCCAGCTTGCTGCCGAGCAGATTATCGCGAAACTGAGCGAGCTCGATTGGATCGAGGTGATCGTGGTGCGCGCGCCGCTCGACAAGCGCTTCATGGTCTACATCCTTGGCCGAGGCGTGCCGCCACCCAACAACAACACGCTCCGCTGGTGCACCCGGCAAATCAAGGTTGAGCCAATGGCAGCCGCACTTGAGACTGCTCTCGAGCAGCTCCCCGGGACGGCGCTGATGCTTACCGGCGTCCGCGAAGGGGAAAGCGCAATCCGCGATGGTCGAATTGCCATGTCCTGTTCGAAGGATGGCGCAGAATGTGGGCAAGGCTGGTACCAACAGGTGCTGCCCGAGGCCAAGGGGATCAAGGGCCGCATTGCGACGCTCGCCCCGCTGCTGCACTGGCGCGTTTGCTGGATCTGGGACTGGCTTAAGGTTTGGGCTCCGATGCCCGAATTTGGTGGCTGGCCAACGCAGATCCTTGCGGATGCTTATGGCGGCGACGAGGCCGAGGAAATCAACGCCCGCACAGGCTGCATCGGCTGCCCACTCGCAGCGCGAGACACCGCGCTGGAAACCATCGTGGCGATGCCCACATGGGCTCATCTTTCGCCACTGCTTGAACTCAAGCCGCTTTATCGATGGATGCGAAAGCCGGAGCAAAGACTGCGTAAGCGAGGCGTCGAGCGGCTCAAAGATGGTTCGATCGCGAAGAACCCGCAACGCATGGGGCCGCTCACGCTCGAAGCGCGGTCGCAGGCTCTCGAACAGGTCCTCGACATCCAACGCCGCGCCGGTGTCGATCTGATCAATGGCGAAGAGGAAGCGCGGATTCGCGAGTTGATCGAAGCGAAAACCTACCCCGACAAATGGACGGGTGATGAACCTCGCGCGGATCTCTGGCTCGATGCGGTCTACAGCGATGGCAGTGTGCAGCCGATCCTCTTCCGAGAGCTAGTGTCGTGAGCCCCGTCTCTATCGGCCCGCACCGCCTCTACCTCGGCGATGCCTATGCCAGCCGGCCCACCTTGGGTTGGATGGACGCCGACGTCATGGACCCGCCCTATGCGTTCGACAATTCAGGCGGCGGCGCTTTCCGCAAGGCGCGCGGCGCATCCGACCAGATCGTCGAGGAAGGCCTCGATCGCGGGTTCGATCGCTCGATCATCGATGCCTCGCGCAGCGGTGCTGTGGTGGTGTTCTGCCACAACGATCAGCTGGGCGATCTCATTCCCGAGCTGGCCGAGGACGATCGCGAGCAGGACGCTCTGCTGGTAGCCGACATGTTCGCTCACCTGCGCCCGCGCTTCCATCGCGCAGTGCTCGGCGTCTGGATCAAGCCGAACCCTTCGCCTATGGCGAACAAGAACTACCTTGCCGACATGGAGCCCTACATCCACGCTTGGAACCGGGGCTACTTTCCCCAGGGCGAACATCACGACAAGCACCGCTGGATCCAGTGCGGCTCAATCCGCAAAAGCGTCTACGACCACCCGACGGTGAAGCCCGCTGACCTGATGGAGAAGATCGCCCGCAACGTCGCTGGTATCACCGTCTGCGATCCCTTCATGGGCACTGGCAGCACCGGAGTTGCCGCGATCAAGGCGGGCAAGGTCTTCACCGGCATCGAGCACAACCCCAAGCACTTCGCCACAGCCGTGCGCCGCCTCACCGAGGCGTGGGAAGTCAGCCAGCGGGAGGCTGCGTGACCCAACCTCTCACCCACTACTGGCGTCTTCGTGCAACCCTGCCCGATAGGCACGGCCACCCTTGCCGCCTAATCGCAGTCGGAAAGATGAACACCATTCAGATCGAGTTCGCCGACGGCGTGCGCCACATAGTCAGCCGCTATGCAGTGAGAAGGCTGCAGCCGTGACCCGTCAGCTCCTCCTGACCGAAGCCGAGGCTGCGCAGCGCCTTAGCCTGTCCCCTCGCACGCTCCGCAAGGCGCGGAGCGAGGGAAAGCTGCGCTATGTGCTGATCGGCCGAGCCGTGCGATATACCGAGGACGATCTCACGACGTTCATCGATTCTCTTCGCACGGTTCAGCCAGCATGTCCGCCAAAGCCACAGCCCACCCGCAACACTCGGAAGAAGGGCAAAGGCGCGCAGATCATTCCTTTCACCGTTCGCAATGCCGGAAGGAAAACCGGCGCGCGGTAAGGTCATGAGTGTCTATAAGCCCAAGGGCAAACCCCACTACCACTATGATTTCCAGTTCAAGGGGAGGCGCTACTACGGCTCCACCGGCTGTAGCACTCTGCGCGCGGCCGAGGCCTATGAGCGGAAGGAGCGCCACGCCGCGGCAAACCCGGTAACGGTTCGCCCTCCCATCACGGTGAACGAAGCTGCCAGCCTTTATCAGGACCACGTCGAGACCCTGCCCAGCTGGCCGACCATTCGCTACATGCTCGAGGAACTGATCGCTGGCCTCGGCGGATCGCGGCTGCTCTCGGAGATCAGCGACCGCGATCTGCAAATCTTTTTTGCGAAGCGCCGCGACGGCCGGTCAAACGCATCGGTGAATCGCGAGATCGAAAACGCGCGCTCCATGTGGCGCCGCGCCCAGCGCTCGAAGTTCGACGTCGGCGAAATGCCCGACTGGGCTCTCCTTTTCTACAAGGTCCCCGCCAAGCCCCCGCGCGAGCTGCAGCACCTCGAGGAAGACAAGCTGATGCTGGCCCTGCGAAACGACGTGGTCGACGCGGTGGACTTCATGCTCAAGTCGGGCTGGCGCCGCGCCGAGGTCCTCGGTTTGCGCTGGGAGGACCTCAACCTTCCTGCGAAGTCGGCAGTCACCAAGATCAAGGGTGGCGATTATGTCAGTCGCCCTTTGACCACTGCCCTCGTCGAGATCATCGCGCGCCAGCCCCAAGCCGACACCGAGGAGGGCAAGCCCTTCGTCTTCACCTATGTTTGTCAGAAGAGCCGGGGCAATCGGCGCAAGGGCAAGCGCTATCCGTTGACAGCAACCGCCCTGCGCAAGCCATGGGCACAAGCCCTCGCGGCTGCCAAGGTCACCGCCTTCCGGATCCATGATCTGCGCCACACGCGCGGCACGCGCATAGTCCGCGCTACCGGCTCACTCGCCGCTGCCAAGGAAGCGCTCAAGCACAAGCGCATAGAGACCACCCTGCGCTACGCCCACGTCCTGGACGAAGACGTGCGCAACGCCCTCGAAGCGAGCGAGGTTCGCGCACCAAAGTCCCGACATAGTCCCGACCGGAAGTCTGTAAAGAAGCGAAAAGCCTAGCTTTCCTGCGGTTCTCGGCCCTCAAGACACTCGACGTGTAAACGAGATGCTCTACCAACTGAGCTAAGCGCCCCTCTTGCGAGGTGGGGCGCTATTGCGCGGATTCGCCGACGAGGTCAATGGGGCGCGCGCATGCTCAGGTGATCCCGTCGTTGATCGATGCTGGAGTCTTGGCGCCCGTGTGGTGACGGCAGCATTGTCTGCCGCCACCACGCTTCGTCAAGATGTCAGAACCTGGCGCGCAGGCCGGCATAGACCTCGCGGCGCTCAACCGGGTAGTAGATTGCCGAAGTGCCAGATGCGGTGATGACGGCGGCGATGTCGCCGACGGCCTTCTTCCCAGTGATGTTGCGCAAGTCGGCGAAGAGATCGATATCGCTCGTCAGCGAGGCTCCCGCGCTTAATCCGACAAGCGCATAGCCGGGCGCGCGAACGGTGTTGCGATAGTCCGCAAAGGCGCCCTGCGGGACCCATTCGAGGCTGGGTGCGATGTGCAGGGTATCGCCGCCCAGGCGGACTTCGCTGCGCAGGACATGGCGCGGGATGACAGGCAGGCGGTTGTCGGCAAACTGGACATCGCCGCGGAACCGGAAGTCCGAATACTGCCAGATCTGGCGAAGGCGGAGCCAGCCGGCCGGCTGCCACGAGAGACCGGCCTCGACGCCCTGATGGCGCGTGCGACCTGCGTTGAACGTGGCAGCGGGGATGCCGACATTGGCATCGGGTGTGTACTGCAGCATCTCGCCGTACAGGTCGGCACGATAGAGCGATATGTCCCATTCCAGGGTGCCAATGCGGCCGCGCGTGCCGATTTCCGCCGTCCAAGCCCGTTGCGGGCGTACGGGCACGAAGGCGGCTTGCTGGGCAAGCTCGATGAAGGTCGGGAATTCGGCAGAGCGGCTGTAGTTGGCATAGACCTGAACTCCTGCTGCCGGGATCCACAGTGCACCGAAGCGGGGGGAGAAGGCATCGAAGGAGGCATTGCCGGTGACAGTCGAAGGCAGTTCGCGTTCCTGCCGACGAGCACCATTGGCATAGATGCCCCCGGCAATCAGGGTGAGACTCTCCACTGGAGAGACCCGCAGTTCCCCATACGCGGAGGACGTGCGCGCGCGCTGCAGTGCGCGGAAGGTCAGTGCGCCGCGCTTGCCGCCGTTGTTGATGAATTGCCGGGCGCGGGTCGTGCCCCAGCGGGATTCGCCGCCGATGGTGAGCGAGACAATCCCCGCCTCCCATTCGGCACGGGCGAAGAGGCCGCGATCGTCTGACTTCTGGTCGATCACCATGAAGATCGGGTGATCGAGTTGCTTGATGTTGTAGAAGCCACCGACAGTGAGTTCGAGCGGGCCGAGATCGAAGGCTGTACGGTTCTGCAAGCGCAGGGAATCGATATTGCGTTCCTGATCGCCGGTGAAGTTGCCTTTCTGCGGCGTGGTCAGGGCATCGGCAAGGGAGAGTGCGCCGGGCAACTCCTGCCGGATATGGCTGACGGTGACGTAGAAGCGCGTGCTGAGGTTCTCGGCCAGAGAGAGACCGACGTTGCCGTTGAAGCGTAGGGATCGGCGACTGGCGTGTTGCCGGTTACCATCGTGGCGGTCGGCGCTGATCCCGGCCCAGGCATTGACTGTGCTATCGCCGAAGCCTGCGGAAACCAGACCGCGCGCGAGGCCGAACGAGCCACCATCGACGCGGGCGTAAAGCCCGCGCGCGCTGTCGCCACGTGGCGTTACGCCATTGATCGCGCCACCCAGTGTACCTGAGCCGAAGCGAAGGGCATTGGCGCCGCGATAGACCTCGAGATGATCGAGGAAGATCGGCTCAAGCTCCTGGAAATCGCCGTTGTCGTCGGCAAGGTTGATCGGAACGCCATCCTGAAGCAGCGTCAGGCCACGCATGTGGAAGCTGCGCGAGAGGCCCGAGCCGCGGACCGAGATGCGGACCTCCTGTCCGAAGCGCGGCTGGCTGTAGACTCCGGGCGAAAAGGCCAGCGCATCGCGCAAGGAAATTACGGTGCGGTCGGCGAAGTCTTCGTAAGCAACGACATCGGTACCGCCGGGCGTTGCGGCTGCCTCTTGTTCGGCAATGGAGGCATCGCCATGACCGATGACGATGATCGCGGCGCCTTCGGCTGCGGCGTCTTCGGCGTGGGCAGGAGTGGCGAGCGAGAAGGCCATGGCCAGCGGGGCCACGGCGAGTATGCGGGTAGTCATGCAGGAGTCGCTTTCGATCGCGTCTGGGTTCAGACGGCGGGCAGGATGACCGGTTCGGTCAGGCTATCGAGGTGGCGATTTCCGAGGGCGGGCCGCACGGAGGCGGCAGGATGCGGCGCGATGGAGCAAGGCGTGGCACCGCGATGGCGAGGAAGCCCAGCGCCAGCACGAAGGCCAGCGCGAGGGCGAGCTGGATCGGATCGGCCCCGCCCAGGAGAGCGCCGCCGTGACCTGCGAAAGTGCAGGGCTTGTGATCCTTGGCGGCGGTTTCCTTAGCGCCTTGCGGGATGGTGACCTGAACCGCCGAGTGTGCGCCAGTACTGTCGGCACAGACCAGAATGGTAATCGCGCGCGAAGTGCCGCCGACCATGTAGCCAGCCGGGACCAATGCCTTCATGGCGAGCGCCAGCGCGACCAGCAGCACTGCCAGATGGCGATTATGCAGCAGGAATGCGCGCAGGCCCCTCATGGCGCCCGCCCCTATGAGGAGAGGCGGGCGGTGTCATGGGTTTTCATCAAGTTTTTTAGCAGCGAGCGATCAACAGGGTCCGATCAGCAGGGCCGGGCGGCCCATTCGCCGCGGACCCAGTGGTGGGCCTTGTGCTTCCACGGATCGATGACGACAAGATTGATCCAGCCGTTTTCAACCAGTCGGCCGACTACATCATGCGCCAGGACGATGTCCTGGACTCGCTGGAGCGGCGCCTCGATGATGACCGCAAGGCGGCGTGGAGTGTGGTAGGGCGTGCCATCATCATGGAACAGCGACTGCCGCGGCAGGCCGACACAGAGATCGCCGCCGCTACCCTGCACGACGCCAAAGCCACCGACGACATTCTGCGTCGTCTTGTCGCCCGCGCCGAACACCTCGTTGTCGATCGTCGAGAACAGGTACTGGCAATTGATCCACTGGGCGACGATCATCGGCGCAGTCATGATGCCGGCAAGGGCGCTGCCATCCTTGTCCCTTGTCCAGTCATAGCTGTGAAGGAAGGCGCTGCCGCCAAGGTCGATTTCCGCAGTCAGCGCGCGCGGGCCGACGATGAAGGCGGCGTTGCCGGACAGGCCCCATTCCGGGCGGACTTCTCCCCAGTGCGCGGCCCCGGTCAACAGGTCTTCGGCAGAGCGGCCAAGGCGGGCGGCGCGCTCGTTGCGGCACTGCGCACCGGCGCCTTGCAGGGGATGCTCGAACCTGGCGAGATCGGCCATGTGGCTTGCCGGCACGAGCTGGCGGTCGAAGATTTCGACCACGTCGCGGGTGGTATCGTGCTGCGCGGCGATGAACCAGCTATCATCCGGAATGGCAATGCCCTGATCGGCCAGGCCTGCGCGGACCTGAACGTCGTTGAGGATGGATGCCATGAGCCGTGCGTTCGGGCCACCCGGATGGCCCCCGCAGGCGCCGCAATCGAGGCTTGCCGCGAAGGCATTGTTGGTGGTGCAGCCGCCGTGGCCGACAAGCGCGACGAGGCGCGCGGTATCCGGCGAAAGTCCGGTCAGCGAGAACATGGTGCGCGCATAGGCAATGCGTTGTTCCAGCGGGATCGCGTTGCTGCCGTGGCCATGGCCATGATCGTTGCAGGCGGCGGGCGTGAGAACGTGTCCCCGTTCACCCACCAATCGCCTGCGGAAGGCGTCTGTCAGGCGTGGGGCAAGCGTGCGCGCGAGCAGGGCGACCGCTGCCAGCGGGCCAGCGGCCTCCGCCGTCGCAAAGCCCGTTGCACCGCCCTTGGTCGTATCGAGAATGGCGCGGGCGTCGGCGAGGGCGGCATGGCGCGCCAGCAGCGCATTGGCCTCGGCCTCTTGCCCTTGCGCGGCGCGTTCGGCCACGACGTGGGAGGGCGAAAGCAGAACCGGCAGCTGGTTGCGCTCCGGTGCATCACAGGCCGGCGAGATGGCGATGGGCAGCCCGAAGAAGCCGGCATAGCCAACCGTTTCGTAGCGGCCCTGTGCTTCCAGCGCGCGGCGCATGGGTTCGGAGCGGACATCGATGCAGAACACTGCCTGGGCTTCCGCAACCGGCACCTTGGTCTTTGCGGTCTGTCTTGCCGATGCGCCTTCGAGCTGGGGGGCGACCGTGCCGAGGAAGCTGGCCTCTGCTGCTTGCTGGAAGATCAGTCCCAGTTCGGCCAGCGACATCGCGGCGATGCGGTTCAGGCTCTCCCGTGCAGCCTGCGACCACGTGGCGGGCGTTTCCGGATCAAGACCGAAATGAGCAAGCAGCGTGCGGCAGACATGGGCGTGTTGGCGCGAAGGTTCTGCCAGTGCCCGGGGACCGCTGCGAACGCTGCCTTCGACGAGCGCGACCAGTGCCATCAGTTCGATCATCGATGCCGGGGCAGATGCACTGGCGGCAGGGCCGCCATGCTCGCTGCGCCAACGCAGATGCGCGGCCCAACCCGGCAAGGTGGCGACGAGGCCACGAAGCCAGCCAAGGCGCCGGTCACGCGAGACGCCATCGCGGCGCGCGGCAAAGAGCAGCATCTCGAGAGGATCGGCAGGAAAGTTCGCAAGCCAGTGTGCGGCGGTATCGTCACCTGCCCGGACAAGGCCCGGATCATGACGAAGCGCCGCGCTTACACTGCTGTACAGGCCATGCTGACGACCGGGCAGGGTGAGCGTGGCGTTGCGGTCGAAGAAGGCCGCGAGGTACCGCGCAAGTATGGCGATCGGCGTGGTGAGTTGCCTGCGGACAACCGGAGTGTCTTCCGCTGGAAGCTCGACAAGGCGCGCCACCAGAAGGTTATAGGCGTTGAGATCGGGGCCGAGCGGCGCGAATGCGGGTTCCAGACCACCAAGCGCGGCGACCACGGCCTTGCGGAAAGCGATATCAGCAATGCGGCCTTCTGCCTTGAGCGCGCGCCACTGGACCAGCGAGAGGGAGGGGCGGGCGCCGAAGAGCTGGGCAGCCTGGGGCAGGGCGTCCTCGAACGGGAGGTCTTCGAAGCCCGACAGCGGGTTGACGGC
Organism: Novosphingobium sp. CCH12-A3; assembly: GCF_001556015.1. Lineage (NCBI taxonomy): Bacteria > Pseudomonadati > Pseudomonadota > Alphaproteobacteria > Sphingomonadales > Sphingomonadaceae > Novosphingobium > Novosphingobium sp. CCH12-A3. The sequence continues at coordinate 68,909 of NZ_LSIA01000268.1, forward strand.
GATGGCACTGTCCAGCGGCCAGAGCGGGGCAACAGTCTGACTGGCGATATCGACAAGGGCTTGCAGTTCGCGCCGTTCTTCCTGGAGGCTGGCTGGAACGCCGGTATCGGGTGCGAGTGACGCAGTAGCAATGTTCATGGCTTCAGTCCTTCGCAATGACGGTGGTGGAGACGGGGGTGGAAGTGGTGAGAGCGTTGCCCGCATGAAGCAGGCGAGCGAAGAGGGAGGGAGGCAGAGCCTGTTCGCCGCTCACGATGCGTTGCTGCCAGACCCATCCGGCGAGAAACAGCGAGAGGATGCCAAGCTGCCCGTAAGGCGACAGCAATGGCTGGGCGGCATCGGGCTGGAGTGCGGTCATCAGAACGAGCACCGCAGCGTTGAGGGCAATCAGAGCGCCCGGCATCAGGGCCACGACTGCGCCCAGTGGTCCACGCGGCAGAGATCGTGACGCAACGGCCATGGCGCTGAGCAGCGCAGTGAGTGCGAGGCAGACTGGCAGGAGTGTATCAGCCCGGCGCGCCTCGATCAGGAAGATTGCGCCGACGATCGTTGCGAGCGCGATGAGCGCAGGCCACGGCTGGGCCAGACCCTTTGAACGTGTCGGCCTGGTGGAAATGGTGCCTGCCGAGCCAAGGAACAGCCAGGCCTTGAACAGGCCGTGAGCGACCATGTGCCAAAGAGCCGCAGCATAGGCGCCGAGCGCAACCGTGAGCAGCATGAAGCCCATCTGCGCGATGGTCGATGCCGCGAGCGATCCCTTCACGTCGGCACGCACCAGCATGATGGCACTGCCGACCAATGCTGCGACGACGCCGGTAGCAAAGAGCGCGTAACGCGCGTGGGGCGATGTCTCGAGAACGGGGGCAAACTGGATGAGCAGAAACCCACCTGCATTGACGAAACCGGCATGCATCAGGGCGGACACCGGGGTCGGCGCGGCCAGCGAGCGCATCAACCAGTTCGAGAACGGCGGGATCGCACAGCGGGCCAGTGCGGCGATGACCAGGAGAAAGGCGGCGGTGGTCGTCAGAAGAGAGGAGGACCCAACGACAGACCTTATGGCAACGATATCGCTCGATCCGGCGGCTATCGACAGCAAGGTTACTGCGCCGATCAGCGCCACGTCGCCAATCGTGAAGGCAATTGTGGCGCGGCGTGCGGCATCGCGGGCTTCGCTCCATTCGCCAACATGGCCGATCAATCCAGCCATGAGGCGGCCCGAGACGATCCAGGCGGCAGCGAGCAGCATGGCGTCGGCGGTCAGGCCCAGCAAGACAGTCGCTATGGCAAGGCTGGTCGCGAGGCGTGTGAAGGAATCACTGCGCCGGTCTGCGCGCAGTTGTCGACGGGAGAAGGCAAGGACAACGATGGCGATCAGGATGCCAAGTCCAGACAGGGCGACGCCCGGTGTAGTGACCGTGGCGTGGCCGGTGGCGATAGTTGCCGCAAGCAGGGCGCCAAGTCCGAAAACGGGCCAATCGGCCGGCTTGAGCCGAAGCGCCAAGCCCCCTTTTGTGGCAGGTGCAGTCATGGTTGTCGGGTTCATCGTGTGCCTCCTTCGTTTCGCCGGTGCAGCACAGTCGATGATTTTAGAAACGAATTTATGAAATATTGAAGATTGCAAACGTCAATGATAAAAACCCGTCATGGCCCTGCGGAACCTCGACATCGACCTTTTGCGCTGCTTCGTGATGATTGCCGATACGGGAAGCTTTACCCGCGCCGGTGAGAGGCTGGGCCGGACGCAGTCGGCGATATCCCTGCAACTGAAGCGCCTTGAAGAGCAGGTCGGGCGCTCGCTGTTCCTGCGGAGCCCGCGACACCTTTCGATCACGCCCGAAGGCGAACGGCTGATCGGCCCGGCCCGGCAAATTCTGCGGCTGAACGATGCAACCTTGGCCGAGATGTTCGAGCCGGACATTGCCGGGTCGGTCCGCGTCGGCGTGCCCGAGGATTTTGCGACGGCCCATCTGCCCTCGGTTCTTGCAGCATTCACCGAGGCGCACCCGCTGGTCGAGCTTGAGGTAACTTGCGATCTGACTCTCAATCTCCTCGAGCGCTTTCACGCAGGTCACTTCGATCTGGTCCTGGTAAAGCGCCAGCCGACGCAAGACGTGCAGGACGGCGTTCGGGTGTGGCGCGAGCCACTGGTCTGGGTCGCGCGGGACCGACAATCAGCGGCAGACTTCGAGCGGGTGCCGTTGGTGGTTTCGCCCGAGCCGTGCGTCTACCGCAAACGCGCCACGGAGGCACTGGACGCGATAGGGCGCGGCTGGCGCGTGGCCTATACATCGACCAGCCTGGCGGGGAGTCTTTCTGCGGTGCGTGCAGGACTTGGGATTACCGTATTGCCGCTGGAAATGGTGCCTGCCGGCTTGGCGACAGCTGGAGAGGAGGCTGGCCTGCCGCCGCTTTACGACACCGAGATAGCCCTGCTCGAAGCGCCCGGCCTTTCGGATACGGCGCACTTGTTGGCCCAGCACATCATCGCAGCACTGGAACGCGGAGCGTGACCTCAGTCGTCGAGGTTCAAGCGGGCGAACACTTCGGGCCGGATGCAGCGCAATCCGTTCTCGACCGGGTTGGCACAGCGCGATGGTGCGACCCGCAGCTGCGCCTGGTGAAGCGGTGGTCCGGCCTCTACGCCATCCGTGACCAGACGTAGGCCATCGCCTCGCTTTGCACAGACCGTGACCTCGCGTGTGCTTGAACAGCGCCGATCATGCGCGACCGGGCGAGGAGACGAGGTTTCAGGCAAGCGGTAGGCATGGTGAGCCTCAAGCGGTTGGGGCGTTCCGGTCGTTACGGCAATCGCGGCCAATATCTTCAGCATGGCGAGTGACCTCTCGGTCTGGGCGGGATAGCCCTGAATTGTCTGGCGGCGCCTCGTGGCAGGGTCGTCACAATGCGCCGCCAGTGCTCCGCTGCCGTCGGCTTGCCGCTTCCGGGGGCGGGCCAGGTCGGCAGTGGCGCGCCTTGCGTCGGGTAGATCGCGCAAGGCCCGTTGCGAAACTCTTGGGGCGACGCGGACTGGCGGTGCGTCGCCCCGGCAAGGCATCAAGGGATGGTCTGGCAGTTCAGCGAGGGGGGACGAGTGCGAACTGTTGGAGATCGACCATCGGCGGGGCATCCTCTTTTGCCTTGCCCCTGCACAATGCCAAGGCCAGACCGTTGCGTCCAATCGAAAGACCGGCGACGAATCGATAGAATTCTTCTATCGGTGGTCTCATGCCTACAGTCAGACAGCTTGAGTATTTCCTGGCGGTTGCCGAACTGCGTCACTTCGGACGCGCGGCGCAATCCTGCAACATTTCGCAACCTACCCTCAGCCATCAGTTACGTGCTCTTGAAGATCGGCTCGGCACCACCTTGATCGATCGCGCATCGCAAAACGTGGAATTGACGCCGGTGGGTCGCGAAATTGCCGAACGAGCGCGCCGGGTGCTGCGGGAAATCCGGGACATCCGCGCGGTTGCGGCGCGCGCGCGCAAGCAGCTTTCCGGTATCGTCCGGCTGGGGATCACGCCCACGCTGGGGCCTTACCTTTTGCCTGCCCTGATCGGCGCGCTCAATGCCGAACAGAGCGACTTGCGCTTCTACATCCGTGAAGGGATCCCGGCCGAACAGACCCGTGATCTCGCATCGGGTCGTATAGATCTGATGGTGGGGCCGGGGCCGGTGATTGGTGAGGACCTGGAGGTCGTCCCCCTGTTCGACGAGCCCATGAGCGTTGTGGCATCGCGCAGCCATCACCTCGCCGGGCTTGCCCACATTGACCGGTCGGACCTCAAGGGTGAGCGCTTCCTGACGCTTGATCCACGCCACCACTATCACCAGCAAGTCCAGCGTGTCTGCGCCGAACTCGGTGCCGAGATGCTGCTGGATTACGAGGGGACAAGCCTGGACAGCATTCACCAGATGGTGGGCAGCGGTGTTGGTCTGGCAATTCTGCCGGAGCTTTACCTTCGGTCGGAAGTGGGGGGCGATGCTCTGGTCGTTCGCTTGCCGGTCCAGAATTGGCGCTGCGAACGTGCCATCGTTGCTGCCTGGCGTGCCAAATCGGCAGGCGCGGACGATTACCGCACCTTGGCGCAGCGCATTCGCGACGAAGCCGCCGAGTTGCTTGCCTAGGTCGGACGCCCTTGCGGCTCCGTGATGATACGGTCGCGCGCGACACGGACGTCGCCCGCTTCGATCTGCAGTTTTAGCCGTTCGCGATCATTGGCGCGGAACATGTCTTCGGCGCGCGCAATGTCTTCTGCCGAGAGGCCTGCATCAGCGAGGGCGACGCGAGCCATCTTGACCGCGGACTCCATCACTTCGCGCACGACGGCGCTGACTGGCGTGCCGCGCAGCCGGATGAGCGCACGCCGGTCGTAGGCGCGAACATAGATTGACGCGCGCGGGAAAGCTTCGTGCACGGCTTCGACCAGATCAGTCGTGACCTGATCGCCGTCCATGCAGAAGAAGATCATCTCCGCTTCCGCTGCCCCGGCTTGACGCAGCAGATCGAGCCTTGTCCCGTCGCCGAAATAGACCTTGGCCCCGAACGTGGCTGCCACGTCGATCATCTCGATGTCGGTATCGACCATCGTCACCGGGATGTTGCTGGCCAGAAGCATCTGCGTGACACCCTGCCCGAAGCGGCCAAAACCCACGACCACGGCGTTCGAACCGTCGGGCTGGGGGCCTTCGCGCTCTCCGGGCGAAGCATTCTCCGCTTCGCGTCGGATCCCTGCTGTCGCCATCATCAAAAACGGCGTCGTGGCCATCGACAGGGTGACAACCGCTCCGAACAGGCTGGCGGCTTCGGGAGCGATGAGCAGTGCTCTTTGCGCCTGCGTGAACATCACGAAGCCGAATTCGCCGCCTTGGCTGAGCAGCAGGCCGAGGGCGAGTGCGCCGCGCCAAGGCATGCCGAAGAGGCGGCCGATGCCGAAGATGATCGCCGCCTTTACCGCGATCAGGCCGAGGGCCATGCCGGCGACGAACAAGGGGCGCTCGGCGATGGCGGCAAGGTTGAGCATCATGCCCACGGCGAGGAAGAAGAGCCCGAGCAGAATCGAGCGGAACGGCTCGACATCGGCTTCGAGTTCGTGACGATAGGGGCTGTCTGCCAGCATGACGCCTGCGACAAATGCGCCCAAAGCTGTCGACAGACCTAGGAGTTCCATGACGGCTGCCGACGCCATGACGGTAAACAAGGCAGCGACCACGAACATCTCGCGCTCGCCCAGATTGCCGATCAGGCGGAAGAGCGGCCGGATCAGATAGCGGCCAGCGGCGATCAGTCCCCCGATGGCGCCGAGAGTGTAGAGCACCATCAGCCACCCGGGAGGGCCCCCGGCATCGGCGGGGTTGCGGCTCATTGCCGTGATGATCGTGATCATCGGGATGATCGAAAGATCTTGGAAGAGCAGGATCGCAAAGGCGCGTTCGCCGAACGGCGTGCGCAATCGGCCCGAGGATTGCAGCATAGGCAGCACCTGCGCCGTGGACGAGAGCGCCAGCGGCAGGCCCAGGGCCAGCGCTGCTTCCCAGCTGAAATCCGTCGTCAACAGGATCATGCCTGCGACGGCGAGCCCACAAGCGGTTACCTGAAGCAGGCCAAGGCCGAGGATGTCGCGCTTCATCTTCCACAGCCGGGATGGGTTCAATTCCAGCCCGACCAGGAACAACAGCAAGGTTATGCCCAGTTCGGCGATGCCGAGCTTCTCTTCCGCATCGCCAACCAGACCCAGCAATTGCGGGCCGACGACAGCTCCGGCCACGAGATAGCCCAAGGTCGCCCCCAGCCCCAAGCGTCGGAAGATCAACACGAAGGCCAGGGCGAAGCCGAGCAGGAGGAATCCATCGCGGAGCATTGATGTGTGTTCGGCCATCCTTTCTCTTTAGGCCGCTCATGTTTCATCGCAACCGTCGTTCAGCCTGCGTTGATCTGGCACCAGAGAGAGGTTAGCCTTTCGAGAACGGTGGAGGGGCAGATGCGCAAGGTTCTTGGTCTTCTGGGATCGGCTGTTCCCATAGTGGCTCTGGCTCAGACCATTCCGACAAGCGCGCAAGGCGACGTCTCGCTCACCATCTATAACAACGATCTCGCGCTGGTGCAGGACGTGCGGCAGATGTCTTTGCCGACGGGGCGGCATCGTCAGGAGTTTCCTGATGTTTCTGCAGCCATCCGACCAGAGACAGTGACGCTGAATGCCGGGGGCACGAGCATTGTCGAACAGAACTTCGACTACGACCTGCTGACGCCCGAAAAGCTGATGGACAAAGCGGTTGGACAGACCGTGACACTCGTGCGCGGGGCAGACGACAAGCGCGAGACGGCGACAATCCTCGCCAATAACGGCGGAACGATCGTCCGCGTGGGAAACCACATCGAAGTCTTGCAGAATTACGGTGCGCGAGTGCTGTTTTCCAGCTTGCCGCCGGGCTTGCGGGCGCGCCCGACGCTGTCGGTAACCCTGGACACGACCGCGCCGGGCGCGCGCCCGGTTTCGCTGAGCTATCTCTCGCGCGGGTTCGGCTGGAAGGCCGATTACGTGGCATTGTTCGATGAGGCAGCCGGCAAGATTGACGTGCAGGGCTGGATCACGCTCACCAACAATAGCGGCACGACGTTTGACAAGGCCAAGGTGCTGTTGGTGGCGGGCGCAGTCGGCGATGGCAGCGGCGGCTATAATGGCGGATTTCGGCCCCAGCGTCCGATGATGCCCGGAAACCGACCTGGAACGGAAAGCGCAGCTCGCGAGAGCCTGGGTGACTTCTACGTCTATCCGATTGCCGGGCGAACCACGGTGGCCAATGCCCAGCAGAAGCAGGTCAGCTTCCTCGACGTCGGCGGCGCGCCCGCGACCAAGGCCTACCACTTCCGCAATGGCTGGCTTTCCAGCCAGACCGAGCCGCAGAGCGCCGATACGGTGTTGCGCTTTTCGACATCAAGGGAAGCCGGACTGGGCGATGCCCTGCCGGCAGGCACGGTGCGGGTCTACATGCGCGATGCGCGCGGGCAGCCGCAGTTCATCGGCGAGAACACCATTGGCCACACCCCGATGGGCTCCAGCCTTGCCCTCAAGACTGGCGACGCGTTCGACGTAAAGGTCCAGCCGGTGCTTGAAAAGCGCGACCGGATCGACAGCGGGGAATGGGAGAAGACTGCGCGCTATCGCATCACCACGCCGGGCAAGGCCCCCAGCGAAGTGACGGTGGAGAGCGAGAAGGTGTTCTGGCGCACGACAATGACCTACAAGGTGACCAACGCCCGGGCCACGCCGGTGACGGTTGAAGTGGTACAGGGCGGGCTCGACAATTGGTGGCATGATGCGCGCGTGCCGAGCGAGAGCATCAAGGGCGAGCAGCGCTCGGCCGACGAGCGGGTGTGGCAGGTCCCGGTCTTGCCGTCGTGGCCCTGATGCTCAGCGTGGCACCAGCGCTGGGACAGGACCTTGTTACATCGCCCGGGCCCGACAGCGTCGCGGTCAGCATCTATCGCGCGCCAGACCGGGACAGCGACGAGGCGATGGATCTCGATTGGCTCGAAGGCTACGCGCTCGTTACCGAGAAGCGCACCGTGGATATTCCTGCGGGCAAAGCCACCGTGCGCTTCGAAGGCGTGGCGGCGGGGTTGTTCCCGGAAAGCGCGATCGTCACCGGACTGCCTTCGGGCGTGCGGGAGAAGAACCTTGATGCAGACCTGCTTTCGCCGCGCAGCCTCTATGCGCGCATGTTTGGCCGGCCGGTGATCTTGCGGCGAACCGACCTTGCGACCGACACGGCCCGCGAAGAGCGCGCGGTGATCCGCTCTGGCCCTGATGGGGCTGCCATCGTGCAGACGGCAGCGGGCTTCGAGGTTGCCAACTGCGGCGGCCTCGAGGACGAAATACTCTATCCCGAAGCACCAAAGGACCTGTCTGCGAAGCCGACGCTTTCAATCGAAACGGATAGCCAGGTGGCGCACAAGGCAACGCTCTCGTTGTCCTACCTCGCTTGGGGTTTCGATTGGCAATCCAACTACGTCGTGCGAATGAACGCGGATGGCCAGACGGCCGATGTCTCGGCGTGGGTAACCCTGGCCAGCAGCGATTCCATGAGTTTTGCCGATGCGGAGACTGCGGTGATCGCGGGCAAGGTCAACCGCGAGGACAGCTCCCAAGGGGAAAAGCCCTCGGGCGGGGAACTGGAACTGACCTGTTCGCTGTCGCAGCTGGCACCACCGCCCCCGCCTGCACCGCCGCCCCCGGCGATGGTCATGCCTGCGCCAGCGATGGAAATGGCCGACATCGTGGTCACGGCTCAGCGTGTGGGTCCGTTGAATGCGCCCGTCACCGTGCAGCAGGAGGGCCTTGGCGATCTCAAGCTGTACCGGGTGCCAGTGCCGGTTACCGTGGCGGCCAATGCGCAGAAGCAGGTCGCCTTGGCGCAGAAGCATGGCGTGAAGATGGAGGCACTCTATCGTGCGGATGTCTCCGAAGACAGGGTCGGCGAGGTGCGCCAGATGTTGCGCACGCGCAACCGCAAGGAAGACGGGTTGGGCCTGCCGTTGCCGGGTGGGCCGGTATCGGTGTTCGAACCGGTTCGCTCTGGCCCGGATCAGGGCGCGATGCTTCTGGCCGGAGAGGGCGGACTTCCGGACCGCGCGGTGGGGGAGGACGTCGAGATCCTGCTTGGCGAGGCGACGCACATTGCGGCCAGCATCCGGCAGATCGCTTCTGACGACGTATCGCGTACGGTGGCATTGGACGTGAGCAATGCTCGGCCGGTTCCTATGCGCTTCGAGGCCCGGATTTTGTCAGGTGGGAGAATGGAGGGTATCTCGCAGCGACGTCTTGTGCGCAGGGACGGACGGACGATCTGGTCGGTCATGGTACCAGCGCGCGGCAAGGCCAGTCTGACGTACAGGATTGTTAATTCTGACTAAAAACCGACACTTATCCTTCCGAAGACATTTTCACCTGCTATCTCGGCGGCATGACCATGCAGAGCGACTTCCGGCGATCGTTCATGGAGCGTAAGCTGCGGCTGATTGTCGTGCTTCTGCTATTGCTTGGCGCGGCGGGGTATCTGTGGTGGGCTGCGCGGCCGGAGAGGCGATACGAACAATCAGGTGTTGCTGAAGACGGCAACTATCGGCTCGTGGCGCAGGACGGATCACTGTTTCAGCGGTCCAGCCTCAAGGGGCATCCCTACATTACATACTTCGGCTATGCATCCTGTCCCGACAGATGCCCGGCGATGCTTGCTCGGCTTTCGCGCATCCGCGCCCGGATGGGGTGGACGCATGAAGACCTGCCGATCGTGTTCATCACCGTAGATCCCGCGCGGGACACTCCGGAACGCCTTGATGCCTTTGTCAAAAGCCTTGGGGAGAATATCATCGCGCTGACAGGCGAACCGCAAGTCATAAACCGCATTACCGACAATGCGGGCGTGTTCGTGAAGGTCATTCCGCAGTCCGGCAACAACTACCGCATCGAGCATACGACGAAGGCGTTCCTCTACAACGTGGACGGCGATTTTTGGGATACGGTCAGTCCGCAGGAAGCCGACGCCCGGATCGAAGCCAAATTGCGTGACGCCGCAGTCAGCCCACCGCCCAAAACCGAAATGTCTCGCGCCACATTAGAGAGGCGTCGATAACTCCAGTTCGTTGGCGGGCTGCGGAGCGACTGGCTTTGTCTCTCGCGGTTGCCGAACTTGAGTTGCTGGTTGTCAGAGCGATGGCACGGCCGCCTCGATTTCCGCAAAGTAGTGCGCCATTGCATTGGCCGCCTTGTCCGAAAGGGCGATGAACGCGCGGCGGCGATCAGTAGCATCTTCCGCCCGGCAAAGAAGCTCGGCCTCGGTCAACTGGCCGATCCACCGCAGCGCAGTTGTCGGCGGAACGCCCGATGCAATGCACAGAGATGTGACGGAAACTCTTTTGTGCTCGGCCCGCGCCGCCGTGAGATCGAGCAGCATGTCCCATGCAGGGTCAGCGAACAGATCGCCTTCGAAGAAGCGGGCGCGCAACTGGCGCTGGCGTATGATCTTGCGGACAAGGCTAGGGTCGGGCAGCGAGGGGCGAGTACCTCGCGCGATACGCACGCCGGCACAGTCACGCTCTCCGGTCGCATCAAAAGCGAAGGCGGAGGCCTGGACGTGATCAGTCGCCGCCGATGAGCCAGACAGCGTTTCCAGGCGATTGGCGATTTCGCTTACCTGCTGGGTCAAGCGAAGCAAGGACATGCGATCGGTGTCCGACAGCTCACGAACTCGGCCTCCCTTGGCCGAGAGCGTAGGAGAGGCGAGGACGTGGCCGAGCGCGATGACCCGGTCCGACCGAGATGGATTGACGAGGATCTGCGCACCGGACTGATCGAGGCAACCGAATACATCATCCAGTGCCCCCACGCTCGTCGAAACGATCAACTGGCTACCTGTGCGGGCAGCACGTTCATCCAGCGAGACAAGTGCTGCAATGTCGGCACCTTCGAGGAGCGGGCAATCGACCAGTACCAGATCGCCCAATGCCTGCTCTGCACGCGCATTGAGCAATTGCGTCAGCTCGCCCGTGCCGCAGACGCGCAACCCTGCAGCCGATGCATCTTCGGCCATCTCCATGCGAAGATAACTGCGATCGGCGAAGATCGACACGGCAAGAGGTGTGGGAGGGCTGAGCCATGCTGCCTGCTCGTCAGCGAAAGGAGGGGCGTCAAAATCTGTGGCAGTAAAGTTTGGTGCGAAGGCTTGGACCAGCGTCATTGCAACGTTCCCTCAGTACTTGCCCTAAGTGTGAACATGAGTGGAACATACGTGGATCAGGTCAAGATCATTTATCTCGATTTCGGATAAAGTATGGCGGACATTGGAGGCAGGCCGACCCGGAACCCCTCGATTCTCCATATTTTCAGCGCTTGATATGATGGGATTTGTTCGCGATATCGGGCCGGTGTTCTTACTGCAAACTGCCTCCATTTCGGATGTTCCAGCGCAACTAGTGCAGTCTCAGCCATTTCTCATTGAAACAGCACATGAAAATGCCAAGCAGGGCGAGTCGGCGCCGAGTTTGCAGCTGACAGCGGCGCAACTTTTCCAATTGGCCGATTCTGCTCGCGATGCCGGCGATTATGTCACGGCAGAGACGGCCTATCGCGCGTTGGCGGGCAACCCGGATATCGAACTGCGGAGCGAAGCAAGGTTTCGCCTGGCGATGATGCTTGCCGACCAGATGGTCGCCCGTGAAAAACTCTGAAGCCTTTGGGAATGCGTGGGTTTTAGCGGATT
>NZ_LSIA01000269.1:0-479 GCF_001556015.1 Novosphingobium sp. CCH12-A3
TGGGTGATCGAGGACCGCTTTGCGTCCCCGCGTCCGCGCTGGGAAGCTGTCGGCGCGCAGATCGTCTCCGAGGTTGCCCCTTACGAGACGGCCAAGCTGCGCATGCTCAACGGCGCGCACTCGCTGCTGGCATACTGCGGGCTCAGGGCGGGCCATGAATATGTCCACGAAGCCATTGCCGATCCTGCCTTGCGCAGCCTTGCCGAGCAGTTGATGCGCAACGAAGCCGCACCGACGATCGCGACCGCACCGGGGCAGGACCTTGCCGCCTATGCCGATGCGCTGATCGCCCGCTTCGCCAATCCCAGCCTCAACCACCGCCTGATCCAGATCGCCATGGACGGCTCGCAGAAGATCCCGCAGCGCTGGCTCGAGACGCTGGCGCACAACGAGAAACACGGCCGCACCTGCCCCGCCATACGCGAAGGCCTGACCGCCTGGATCCACCACCTGCAAGGCCACAACGGACCCGTCGACGA
>NZ_LSIA01000027.1:0-880 GCF_001556015.1 Novosphingobium sp. CCH12-A3
GGCTCTGTTGCAAAAATCGTGAAGCTTGAGCATGCTTGGCGGAGATTGGACGGACGGAACGATGACGGATTTCAAGTGGCGCCATTTCCAGGGTGATGTGATCCTGTGGGCGGTGCGCTGGTATTGTCGCTATCCGATCAGCTATCGCGACCTTGAGGAAATGCTGGCGGAACGCGGCATTTCGGTCGACCATACGACGATCTATCGCTGGGTCCAGTGCTACGCCCCGGAGATGGAGAAGCGGCTGCGCTGGTTCTGGCGGCGTGGCTTTGATCCGAGCTGGCGCCTGGATGAAACCTACGTCAAGGTGCGGGGCAAGTGGACCTACCTGTACCGGGCAGTCGACAAGCGGGGCGACACGATCGATTTCTACCTGTCGCCGACCCGCAGCGCCAAGGCAGCGAAGCGGTTCCTGGGCAAGGCCCTGCGAGGCCTGAAGCACTGGGAAAAGCCTGCCACGCTCAATACCGACAAAGCGCCGAGCTATGGTGCAGCGATCACCGAATTGAAGCGCGAAGGAAAGCTGGACCGGGAGACGGCCCACCGGCAGGTGAAGTATCTCAATAACGTGATCGAGGCCGATCACGGAAAGCTCAAGATACTGATCAAGCCGGTGCGCGGTTTCAAATCGATCCCCACGGCCTATGCCACGATCAAGGGATTCGAAGTCATGCGAGCCCTGCGCAAAGGACAGGCTCGCCCCTGGTGCCTGCAGCCCGGCATCAGGGGCGAGGTGCGCCTTGTGGAGAGAGCTTTTGGCATTGGGCCCTCGGCGCTGACGGAGGCCATGGGCATGCTCAACCACCATTTCGCAGCAGCCGCCTGATCGGCGCAGAGCGACAGCCTACCTCTGACTGCCGCCAATCTTTGCAACAGAGCC
>NZ_LSIA01000270.1:0-7635 GCF_001556015.1 Novosphingobium sp. CCH12-A3
GGTCTGCAACAAGGGTCCGTACATCGTGTTCTTCGACTGGGATAAGTCGGACATCACGCCTGAGGCGGCTACGATCCTCGACAACGCGGTTACCGCCTACGGCAACTGCGCGAGCGTTCCGATCATGCTGGCCGGTTATGCCGACCGTTCGGGTACCGTGAAGTACAACCAGGCCCTTTCGGAGCGCCGCAACGTGTCGGTCCGTTCGTACCTGACCTCGCGTGGTATTCCGGATGGTTCGATCACCAGCCAGGCTTTCGGCGAAAGCAACAACCGCGTTCCGACCGCCGACGGCGTTCGCGAACTTCAGAACCGTCGCGTGGAAATCACGTACGGTCCGGGTTCGGGCATGTAAGCTTTGGCTTTGCCGGAAAAAGAACGAGGGGTCGGAGAAATCCGGCCCCTTTTTCGTTATCAGCTAGGGCGCCAACTGATCGGAGACCGTTATAATGCCATCCAAGGCCGCAATCTTGCCTCTCGCTTGCTCACTTCTGCTGGGCGCATGTGCAACGATGGACCAGACGGACCAGACTTCCACGCTGGCACGAGCTACGCTTGAAGACGCTGCGGGCGCTCCGGTCGGCACTGTCAGGATCGAGCAATCGGGAACCGCGCTCTCGCTCGTTGCTGATGTGCGGGGAATGTCGGCCGGGCAGCATGGGATCCACATGCATACGACCGGAAAGTGCGAGGCTCCGGGCTTCACATCGGCCGGTGGTCATTTGAATCCCACCGCTCACCAACATGGCTCGATGAACCCGGCCGGTCCGCATCTGGGGGATCTTCCGAACATCACAGTTGCAGCTGACGGGACCGGGACGTTGAGCGCGCCCCTCAGCGGTACAGCCGCCACCGTGCTCGCCAGCCTGTTCGATCCCGATGGCACCGCCATCGTCGTTCACGCCGGGCCTGACGATTACAAGACCGACCCCAGCGGCAATAGCGGTGGCCGCGTTGCCTGTGGTGTACTTACCCAGGGCGCCTGATCAGGCGAGGGTTTCCCCGGCTGCGCGTGCCCGCTGATCGAGGCTGGCCAGCGCTCCGGGGACACTGCGAATTGCCACGATGAGAAGAACCAGCCCGATCGGCGCTGCCGCAAGCGTGGACAGCACCCCAAGCGACAGATCATCGCCGTTGGTCGCCGACACGTAGCCCGCCATGAACGGCCCGAGCGCGAGACCGACCAGTGTCGTGGCGAGGAAGAACGTGGCCGTGGCAGTGCCCCGCATGCGTGGCAGGACCAGGGATTGACTGGTTGCCGCGGCCCCGCCCAGCGCGCTGCTCGACATCGTCTGCGCCACAAACAGCATGGCGACGAAAGTTGCGAAGCTGTCGGTCCGGAAGGCAATGACCATTGGGACGATAGGCGCAATCAGCCCGAACAAGGTCACCATGATCCGCCCGGCAGAATGTCGTTTGTACAGATGGTCGGCAATGCGGCCACCAATGATCACACCAAGGAAGCCGGCCAAGGCACCGGGCGCGCCGATGAACCATCCAAGGTCACCTTTGGCAATGGCGAACACGCGCTCGGCGTAAGGAGCGGCCCAGTAGGACGTGGCGTACGAAGTGAACGCCACCATGCCGTATCCAAGCGTCGTGCACAGGAATGCTGGCGTTCCCCAGATCAGGCGGAAGGTTGGCAGGTCGCGCGCCCGCAAGGCGCTTGCCCAGCTGTAGACCGCGTAAAGACCAACCCCCACGAAGATCCATTGCAGGCGCGTCGTTCGCCCAAGCAACATTGTCAGAACGTAGACGCCACCGGCAATGACTAGGGCCACCGCGACATTGGCGATCAGGGCCATGGGGCCGCGCCGCGCAGCGCCGATCAGCGTCAACGGCGGGATCACCGTGACGAGTTCTGCGAAAAATCCCTTGAAGGGGCGCTCCACGCTTGGCGTTGGCAGTCCGTCGATAGCGCCGCGTACGGGCTCGCGCAGGGTGGCAACGAGCAGAGCCAGAAGCACTCCGGGCAGACCAACGGCCATGAAGGCTGCCTGCCAGCCAACAAGGCCGAATGGGCCGCCTGCGGGGTACGCCGCGTTCCATTGCTCGACGATAAGGCCCCCCACCAGCAGCGACAGGCCGCCTCCGAGGAACAACCCTGAGGAGTAGATCGACAAGGCGGTCGCACGCAGCCTTTGCGGGAAGTAGTCTGAAATCAGGGAATAGGCCGCCGGGCTCGCCGTCGCCTCTCCGACACCGACGCCGATGCGCGCGGCGGTGAGTTGTCCCCCGGTCCGCGACAGGCCCGAGACCGCTGTCATCAGTGACCACAACGCGAGTCCGGCACTCATCAGGCGGACTCTATGCCAGCTGTCGGCGAGACGGCCGAGGGGAATGCCGAACAGCGAGTAAAATACCGCAAAGGCGGTTCCGTAAAGGAAGCCGAGGTCCGCGTCGGTAAGCGACAGGTCCTTCTTGATATCGTTGGCCAGGATCGAAAGGATCTGCCGGTCAACGAAATTTAGGACGTAGACTAGCACCAGAATGCTCAACACGTACCAGCTGTACGCAGTCGCTCCCTGTTCCTGAGGGTGCGTCGGGTCCGTGCTAGTCGCTGTACCGGGTTCCGTCATTCAGGCCTGCCTCTTCAAACCCTGCGCGTCGCAGGCGACAACTGTCGCACACGCCGCAGGCTCTCCCATCGGTCAGGGGATCGTAGCAGGACCAGCTCTGGCCAGCATCGAGCCCCAGTCGCGCTGCTTCCTGCGCGATCTGTGATTTCTTGAGGTGTTGGAGCGGCGCATGGACAGTGACTGTCCCACCCTCGCTGCCGATCTTGGTGGCGATCCGCGCCAGGCCTTCGAAGCCCTGCACGAACTCCGGCCGGCAATCGGGGTAGCCTGAATAGTCCAGGGCGTTCACCCCGATGAACAGGTCCTTCGAGCCAGCAGCTTCTGCCCAAGCCAGGGCGAGCGACAGAAACACGAGGTTGCGGGCCGGGACGTAGGTAACCGGGATGTCGTCTCCCACGCCGTCCTTGGGCACGTCGATATCCGCAGTCAGCGCAGAACCGCCGAACTGGCGCAAGTCCAGTGGCAGGATGACGTGGCGTTCCACGCCGACGCGCTCTGCGATCACGCGCGCCGCGTCGAGCTCGATGCGGTGCCGCTGGTTGTAATCAATCGTCAGCGCAAGAACGCGGAATCCCTGCTCCTTGGCCAGCCCTGCGCAAACCATCGAATCGAGTCCGCCCGAAAGGAGAACGACTGCGAGAGGAGCTTGGGCGACTTCAGGGCTTTGCAACATTGCCAATGGGCTAGCCGCGCCGCCGGCCCGATGCAATGGTCTCGCGCGTAACTTTATGCTTCCTGTCTCAACGCGGGCACGGACCGAGCCGCCGTGCTTCGGCGACGAAGTTGAACGGCAGGCCGTTGTCGATCCCCTGCGTTTCCAGTTGTGCAAGGCGCGGGTTCTCGAAGCGGACTCGGGTGTGGCCATAGCCACCGGCCGGGCAGGTGTACTGCACCGTCACCATATTGGGCGCATCGTCGATGACAAATCGCCGGCAAGCCTCGCCACGGTGGCGCACCTGGATAAGCTTCCGGCCATTGTCCACGCATAGCTGCACGGTATCGGCCTCATCGCGGGCGCGCACTTCCCACAGACCCGGCTCCAACCGATCAAGCATGGCAAGGGCAGGCCCTTGCGCGACGCCTGACGTCGCAGCGAAGGCTCCAGCCGCAATGGCAGACAGGACTGTGGCGCGACCGAGGCCGCGAAGCGGGACCAGACGTGACGACATGAAGCTCCACTCGCACCCATGAGCGCGGGCGTCTGTGCCGTTGCTCACTCAATGCTTGATCTTATCACGGTGTTTCGCGCGACGGAACGGTCACAGTGCGCGACCAAATGTGAAAAGTGCTGTCACATTTTAGGTCAAGGCCTGATTGTCAGTCCAGTTCGATCGCAAATTCCCGCGAACAGAACGCGCAATCCACCACGATGAGCCCGTCGTCATTCTCCATTTCCGCGCGCTCGGATGCGGCAAAGCGGGACAAGATGTCGCGATAATGTTCGATCGTGCAGCGGCAACCGCGGGTGAGGGCCGTACCGGTCTCGGCCCGGATTTCCGGCTCCTCGTGGAACAGGCGCCACACTACGCTTTCGAGGTCGAGCGCCGGATCGACCAGCTCTGCCTCGCTGATCGAGCCACCGAGGACGGAGACGTGTTCCCACTCGGGATGGTCCAGCTGCACATGCAGACGCTCGCGGCCTTCCTCGCCTTCCGGCAGGTGCTGTAGCAGAAGCCCCCCTGCGACGCATGCGCCGGGGGTGTTGCTGACGCCGATACGAATCAGCGTGGGTATTTGTTCGGACTGAAAGAAATAGCTCTGGCACGCTTCTGCCAGCGAATTGCCCTCAAGCGGCACCACACCCTGATAACGCTGCCCGGTGGCGGCAAGGTCAAAGGTGATCGCCAGGTATCCTTCGCCGAACAGGGAGAACAGCGACGGCACCGGACCCAACTCGTCCAACCGTGCCCGGTCATGCCGAACGTAGCCACGCAGCTCGCCATTGCGATAGTCGCAGACCAAGAGGTCGACGATGCCGTCTTGCGTCTGCGCCTGCAGCGTCAATTGGCTGTCGTCGCCCTTCAGCAGTGATCCGAGCAGGGCGGTGATCGTCAGCGCTTCGGCCAGCAGGTGACGGATCGGCGCAGGATAGGCATGGGCAGACAGGATCGTGTCGAGAACCGGGCCCAGCCGCACTGCCCGGCCGCGCGCATTCTTGTGCGGCAGGGTGAAGTGCATCACCGTATCGAAACCGGTGGACGGCTGGACCTGTTCACTCACCTTACGTCGCATCCTTCAAATCTGGCCGCACACCCAGCGCAGCACAGACTTCTGCGCATGAATGCGGTTCTCGGCCTCATCCCACACGACCGAGCGGGGGCCGTCGATCACGGAGTCCGTGACCTCCTCGTTGCGATGGGCAGGCAGGCAATGCAGGAACAGGGCGTCGGGCTTGGCGTGGGCCATAAGCGCATCGTTGACCTGATAAGGCTCCATTGCCGCCAGCTTGGCTTCGGCATGGGCCTGGCCCATCGAAATCCACGTGTCGGTGACGACGACGTCGGCTCCGCGAACAGCCTCTACCGGATCGCGGACCACACGGATGCCGCCGCCAGCCAGCTTTGCCGCCTCGATCATCGCAGCGTCGGATTCATAACCTTCCGGCACGCCGATGCGCACGTTGAACTTCAACAGTCCGGCCGCTTCGACGATCGAGTTGAGCACGTTGTTGCCATCGCCCAGCCAGGCGACCTCCAGGTCGGGCAGGGCCTTGCCATGCTCGATCACGGTGAGCAGGTCCGCCATGATCTGGCAGGGGTGGGACAGGTCGGTAAGGCCATTGATCACCGGAACGCTGGCATAGCGGGCCAGTTCCTCGACCTTGGCATGGTCGTCGGTGCGCAGCATGATGGCGTCTGCCATGCGGCTGAGCACACGCGCCGTGTCGGCGATCGTCTCGCCGCGGCCGAGCTGGGTCGTACCCGCATCAAGGATCAGCGCCGAACCGCCAAGTTGGCGCATGGCAATGTCGAACGACACGCGGGTGCGCGTCGAGTTCTTTTCGAACACCATGGCCAGCACGCGACCGGCCAGTGGCGCGTCTGCGTCTGGCTGGCCCTTGGGAAGAGCGGCGCGCGCAGCCTTCCGGTCTATCGCGTCATTCAGCATGGCGGCGATGGAATCGCCGCCAGCATCGGTTAGGTTCAGGAAGTGCCTGGTCATGTAACCGGCGCCTCCGGCGCGTAGCTTGCCGCAGCGGCTGAAAGACGCTCCATGAATTCGTCGATGTGGCTGTCGTCGATCACAAGCGGCGGGATCACCCGGACGGTGTTGTCGCCCGCCGAAACGGTCAGCAGCTGGTGGTTGTCGCGCATGTGGGCGACGAACGGACGGGGTTCGACCTTCATGATGAGGCCGAGCATCAGGCCACGCCCGCGAACGCCAATGAACAGGTCTGGATAGTTGCCGATGAACTGTTCGATACGGCCGCGCAGCCGCTCACCCTTTGCGCGCACTTCGCTGAGGAATTCCTCGTTGGCGACCACATCGAGCACAGCTTCGCCGGCTGCCATGGCCAGCGGGTTGCCGCCATAGGTGCTGCCGTGCGTTCCGGCGACCATGCCGCGCGCCGCCTTTTCCGTGGCGAGGCAAGCACCCATCGGGAAGCCGCCGCCGATGCCCTTGGCAGTCGCCATCACGTCAGGCGTGATGCCATACTGTTCGTAGGCATAGAGCGAGCCGGTGCGGGCGACACCGCACTGCACTTCATCGAAGATCAGCACGAGGTCATGTTCGTCGCACAGCGTGCGCAGGCCCTTGAGGAACTCGCCCGAGGCATCGCGGATGCCGCCTTCGCCCTGGATGGGCTCGACCAGGAAGCCGGCGGTGTTCGGACCCATTGCCGCCTTGGCGCCCTCGAGGTCGTCGAAGTCGACGTACTTGAAGCCTTCGAGCAGCGGCAGGAAGCCCTTGTGCATCTTCTCCTGATTGGAGGCACTGATCGTGGCCATCGTGCGGCCATGGAAGGCGTTCTTGAAAGTGATCAGCTCGTACTTGTGGTCATTGCCCACGGCCGAGTGATAGGCGCGCGCGGTCTTGATCGCGCACTCGACAGCCTCGGCGCCCGAGTTCGTGAAGAACACGGTGTCGGCAAAGGTCAGGTCGACCAGGCGCTGGGCGAGATGTTCACCCTGCGGGCTGCCGTAGAGGTTCGACACATGCATCAGCGTCGCAGCCTGTTTCTGGATCGCGCCGATCAGGTGTTCGTTCGAATGACCGAGCAGGTTCACTGCGATGCCGCTGGCGAAATCAAGGTAGCGTGTGCCATCCTCGGAAATCAGGTGGCAATGCTCGCCTCGCACCGGACGCACGCCGCACCGGGGGTACACGGGCATCAGCGGGGTGATCGACATAGAACTCTCCTGTTCAGTCACGAATGTTTCCAGATGGCGCAACAATACTGCGCGAGCCAGATAGAAAAAGGGGAATCGACAAACGACAAATGGCGGCCCTTCAGGACCGCCATCTGTGCGCGTATGTGGTTGCAGGCCGCCGGTCAGACTACCGGAAGCGATGCAATCGGGATCAACCCTGAATCGGCACCAGGTTGACCGCCGAGTGCTTGCCTCGTCGATCGACCTCGAGGTCGAATTCCAGCTTGTCGCCTTCGTTCAGCTCGCGCAGGCCCGAGCGTTCGACGGCGCTGATGTGCACGAATGCGTCGGGTTGGCCGTCATCGCGAGTGATGAAGCCGAAGCCCTTCATCGCGTTGAAGAACTTGACCGTGCCGGTGGCCTTTTCGCCAGTCAGCTCGCGCTGCGGGGCAGCGGGCTTCGAAGCCACGGGGATGACATCGCCCACGACCTGAAGGTCTGCAGCAGAAATCTTGCCACCACGGTCGACGAGGTTGAATTCCAGCGTCTGGCCTTCAGCCAGGCCTTCAAGGCCGGCACGCTCGACTGCGCTGATGTGGACGAACACGTCCTCACCACCGTCTTCGCGCGAGATGAAGCCGAAGCCCTTCTGGCCGTTGAAGAACTTGACGACACCCTTGCCGGTGCCGACAACCTGGGCAGGCATCCCGCCGCCACGACCGCCGCCGAAGCCGCCACCGCCG
>NZ_LSIA01000271.1:0-8083 GCF_001556015.1 Novosphingobium sp. CCH12-A3
CTCTGTTCCCGCCGGCAAGGCGGTGGTCGAAGCCGCCTCGCCCGGCCTTGCCGATGCCATGATGCACCCCTTCGGCGGCGGCGCCCTGCCTCCCGGCTTCGATCGCATCGTCACCCCGCGCTCGGTCCTCGCCATGCTCGGCAAGACCGACCCCGCCCTCAGCGCCCGGCTCGACAAGGACCTGGCCAAGGTGCGCCTCACCAATGCCGACGTCGCCATCCGCTGCCGCACCTACGACAATGACCGCCCCGCGATCCCCGCCGATCTTCCGCGCCCGGCCATCCTCGTCTTCGGCAAGATCACCGGCTTTCGCGACAGCCCCTCGGTCAATGCCGCCGAAACCGCGCTCAAGGGCATCGCGACCCGCCATGGCTGGGGCATCGTCTTCACTGACAGGGGCGGCGTCTTCAACGCAGCGGACCTTTCCCGGTTCGACGCTGTGGTGTGGAACAATGTCAGCGGCGATGCCCTGACGATCCCCCAGCGCGCCGCCTTCCGCAAATATGTCGAAAGCGGCGGCGGCTATGCCGGTATCCATGGCTCGGGCGGCGATCCGCAGTTCTTCTGGAACTGGTACGCCGATACCCTGATCGGTGCGCGCTTCATCGGCCACCCGATGGCCCCGCAGTTCCAGGAAGCCCGCGTCGTGGTGGAAGACCGCGCCCACCCGGCAACCCATGGCCTGCCCGGCGAATGGCGCATGACCGAAGAATGGTACTCCTTCGACCGAAGCGTCCGCCCGCTGCCCCGCACCCGCGTCCTCGCTTCGCTCGATGAAACCACCTACAAGCCCGGCGAAGGCTTCGGTCGCAAGATGGCGATGGGCGATCACCCGATCGCGTGGACCCGCTGCCTCGGCAAGGGCCGCAGCTTCTACACCGCCATCGGCCACCGGCCCGAGAACTACAGCCAGCCCGAAAGCCTGCAACTGCTCGACCAGGGCATCCTGTGGGCCATGGGCCTCAGCCCCGAAAGCTGCGCCGCAAAGTGAAATCCCCCGGCGCGGCCGATTGCGCCGCGCCGCTCTCTTTGCCAGTCTGTCGTCACAACAGACGGGGAAATGGGATGGGACTGAAAGCCGTTTGGGACGCGCATGTCGTTCCGCGCATGATCAAGTGCGCCTGCGCTTCGCCGGCCATCATGGAGCTTCGCGCAGGCGTCGTGCCCCGCGCGCAGGGCCGCGTGTTCGAGATCGGCTGCGGTGGCGGCCTCAACCAGCAGTTCTACGATCCCGCCCGCGTCACCGGCTTTGCCGGGATCGACCCGTCGGGCAAGCTGCTCGACTATGCGCGCGAGGCCGCCGCCCGCAAGGGCTGGCAGGCCGACATCCGCGAAGGCGTGGGCGAGGACATTCCCTTCGGTGACGAGACCTTCGACACCGCCGTCTGCACCTACACGCTCTGTTCGGTCGATGATCCGGAGCAGGTCCTGTCCGAACTGCGCCGCATCCTGAAACCCGGCGGCACCCTGTTGTTCCTCGAACACGGCCTCAGCCCCGATGTCGACGTGGCGAAATGGCAGCGCCGGATCGAGCCTGTCTGGAAACCCCTGATGGGCGGCTGCCACCTCGCCCGCGCCGTCACCGCCCCGGTCCTGGCCGCCGGTTTCCAGCTAGAGCACCCCGGCCACCAGTACATGCCCGGCATGCCCAGATGGGCGGCGTGGATGGAATGGGGCGCCGCCACCAAACTGCGCTGACCCCATTCCTCCCCGGTGCGCCTGCCCCTGCGGAGGCCGGGAGGAAGAGGGACCATCGAAGATGGTAGAGGGGCAACCCCGCTTCAATTCCTCCCCGCCCCGGGGAGGGGGACCACCGCAGGTGGTGGAGGGGCACCCGCAAGACCACACACCCGCACGTCGCGTCCCGCTAATCCTGCGCCTATCGCAGGATCATGCGACGTCTGTTAGACGGAAGATTTCCTGCACAGCTAGGGCGCGCCAGCCCGTAACTCGCAACAGGATGGCACGTCCGTCACTCCAACGCGCGGTATTGGAAATTGCGGAACAGGACTCGGCCATCGCCCGAAGCGAAAAGCGCAGGCCGCAGGCTCAGCAGGTTGTCGACAGTGTTGGCGTTATAACCGGTCACTTCCGAGCGTACCCCGTGGCGGGTCCAGTTCTTGCCATCGAGGCTATAGTAGAAAGTCACCACCTGATCGCGGTTGGTGATGCGCATGAACATGCGGCGGGCCGGTGGTGCAGGCTCCGGCCAATAGGACGCCTTGCCACCGCGATAGCTGGTCATCCGCGTGCCATCGATGCCCATGCCGAGGTAAAGCCGGTCGTCAAAGAACAGCAGAAGGCCGCCGGTGACCTGGCCTTGAAGTTCGACATCCACGGTCACCTCGTAGGCGCGGTCACCGACCTGCTGGGTGACGACCACGCCGTTCGACGGACCGGTGCCCTTGGCCTTCAGCGAAAGTGTGCGATCGGCAACGGCGATGCGGGCTTTCTCGGCAGGCGTGCTACCGTAAAGGCTCCACAGCGTGCCGAAACGGTCGCTCTCGAAGGCGTCGGAATGCGGCATCCCATGCACTTCTGCCGCAGCCGCAGGCTTGGGCAGCGGCTTCGAAAGGTCCCCGCCCGTCGCGCGGAACCATCCGTCGGCAGTCCATTCGATCGGTTCGAGCAGGGTCTGGCGGCCGAGCGTGTGATAGCCGTTCTCATAGCCGTGGTAGATCATGTACCACTTGCCGCCCGGCCCTTCGACGCACGTGGCGTGCCCGCGTGACCACCACATTTCATCCTTCGAAAGCGTGCGCTGGATCGGATTGTGCGGGCAATGCTCCCACGGTCCGTTGATCGAACGCGACCGCGCCGCGACGATCATGTGACCGGTGGCCGGGCCGCTGGTGCCGCCGACCGCATTGACCAGATAGAAATAGCCGCCCTTGCGGAACAGCTTCGGGCCTTCAGGAGACCACGCCTCGGTGATCCAGTCATCGGGATATCGCCAGGCCTCGTAGACGGTCTCGATCGGGCCGGCCGTGGCAAGGCCATCGGCGGTGAGGCGAACGCGCTTGCCATCGTTGAAGAATAGATAGCGGTGGCCGTCCTCGCCGACGACGTGGCCCGGGTCGATCAGTCCGCCAACCTTGAGGTCGATCGGATCGCTCCAAGGGCCGGCCATCGAAGGCGCATGAATCACGTAAGTGTTTGCGAAACTTGGGAGATCGGGCGACCATGGCGCTTTCATGAAAGGGATGTAGATGAAATAGCGCCCGTCATGCTTCGCGATGTCGACCGCGAACACCGTCCCCAGTGGCTTGGCCAGAGCCGGGCCGACCGGACGCCAGTTCACCAGATCGCGCGAATGCCAGATCAGCAGCCCGGGCGCAGAATCGAACGAGGAGTGCGTCATGTAATAGTCGTCGCCGTCCTTGAGCACGGACGGATCGGCATAGTCACCTGAAAGGATCGGGTTCAGATAGCGCCCGTCACCAAGGTCCGCGATGCGCTGGCCTTCGATACCAGTTCGCCATACGGGTGTGGCTGCAGGCTTGGATTTGCCAACGGAACATGCCCCCGCGGACTTGGCGGAAGCGCTGGCGCGAGACCCGGGCAAGCCTGCAATTGATCCCAAGACACCTGCTGCGGCAAGCTTTATCAACGTTCTGCGCGATTCCACGACCCACTCCCAAAAATTAGGATGCACATTCTATTTCATAGTGGAGAGCCGTGCAATCCGACAAGGACATTCCTCGAACAACAGGTCGGCGTCTTTGCAAGTGGAGACAGCCGACCCTCTTTGCTGTCCTACACGGCGGCGAAATGGCATGGTGGCGAAATGAGCGCTCAACCCTCTCCGCCTGCCTTCCGGCCCGAAACCTCTCACAAGGACCCCCTCAATTTTTCCGAAGGACAAATGGGAGGGGTGGCTGCCGCCCCAGCGACTGACGGGGGGCACTGCGCTCCACTTCACATATGCGAACAAAATCTGAACATCGCGTCAGGAATCCCCGAAAGCGCCCGGAACTGACCGACCTCGAATTTCCCTGAACAGTGTAAACCCCGTAAACCCTTCTTCACATCCATGAAGAACCGCACCTCTACTAACGGGCAGTTCAGAGCCTCTTGCCCCCCGCGCTGCAATCGCTAAGGACGACTCAGCAAGCCGCAAAGCACGCAACACAGGACAGAACGATGGCGACCTTCTCGCTCCCGAAGAACTCCACGATCACCGGCAAGGCCCGCCACCATGCGTCGGCCACCAACGGCAAGATCCGCAAGTTCAAGGTCTATCGTTACGATCCCGACAGCGGCGAGAACCCGCGCTATGACACGTTCGAGATCGATCTCGACCAGTGCGGCCCGATGGTGCTCGATGCGCTGATCAAGATGAAGGGTGAACAGGACCCCACCCTCACCTTCCGCCGCTCCTGCCGCGAAGGCATCTGCGGTTCGTGCGCGATGAACATGAACGGTCGCAACGGCCTCGCCTGCACCACCGCGATCGAGGACCTGTCCGGCGAAATCCGCATCACCCCGCTGCCGCACATGGAGGTGATCAAGGACCTCGTCCCCGATTTCACCCACTTCTACGCGCAGTACGCCTCGATCCGCCCCTGGCTGCAAACCGTCAGCCCCACGCCTTCGGGCAAGGAGCGTCTGCAGTCGCCCGAACAGCGTGAGAAGCTCGACGGTCTTTACGAGTGCATCCTGTGCGCCTGCTGCAGCACCTCGTGCCCGAGCTACTGGTGGAACTCCGACAAGTTCCTCGGCCCCGCCATCCTGCTCCAGGCCTATCGCTGGCTGGCCGACAGCCGCGACGAGATGACCGGTGAGCGTCTGGACGAGCTGGAAGATCCCTTCCGCCTCTATCGCTGCCACACCATCATGAACTGCGCGAACGTCTGCCCGAAGGGCCTCTCGCCCGCCCGCGCCATCGCCGAAATCAAGAAGATGCAGGCAGAGCGTCTCGTCTGATCCGGTGAGCGAGCAAGCCTTCCGTTATGAACCGGCCGAGGACTACCCCGGCTGGTTCACCTGGAACCTGACCGACGAGACCCGCTTCAACGCCCAGACCATGGGCCGGATGCTGACGCGGATCGAGGAAGGCGCCGATGGTATCCGCCGCGCCCGCCTGCGCATGTTCCCGGAGCGCCGGCACTCCAATCTGCTCGATGCGGTCCACGGCGGCGTCACCCTCGCCCTCATCGACATCGCGCTCTTCGCGGCGATGCGCACTCTCCTTTCGGGCGACGCTGCAGGCTCGGTCACCCTCGACTTGTCCAGCCAGTTCATCGGTGCAGGCCGCATCGGAGAGCCACTCGATGCGGTAACGGAAGTGCTCCGCGAAACCGGCCGCTTGGTGTTCCTTCGCGGTCTCGTCGTTCAGGGCGATGACATGATCGCCGCATTCAACGGCACGATCCGCAAGCCGAGTCCGAAAAAGCCGATCGGGCGATGACATCTGTCCTGCAGCGCTATCGCGAGTTGGTGACGGCGGGCGAGTTGCGGCCTGATCCCGAACAGGCCGCCGCCGCTGCTCGGCTTGACGCGCTGCAGCAGGAACTCGAAACGCCGCCGCCCTCACCTGGCCTGTTCGGCAAGCTCTTCGGCGCGAAGCCAGCGCCGCCGCCGCGTGGGGTCTACATGTGGGGAGGAGTTGGGCGCGGCAAGTCCATGCTGATGGACTTGTTCCACGACAACCTCGCTCTACCCGCCAAGCGCCGCGCGCACTTCCACGAGTTCATGCTCGATGTCCACGCCCGCCTGCGCGAGGAGCGCAAGAAGGAAAGCGGCGACCCGATCATCCCCGTCGCGGCGGCCATCGCGGCGGAGACGCGCGTGCTCTGCTTCGACGAAATGGTGGTCAACAACAGCGCCGACGCGATGATCATGAGCCGCCTGTTTACCGCGCTGATGGTCGAGGGCGGGGTAACGGTCGTCACCACCTCCAACCGTGCGCCACAGGATCTCTACAAGAACGGTCTAAACCGCGAACACTTCCTCCCCTTCATCGAACTGATCGGAAGCAAGCTCGACGTCCTCACCCTCAATGGGCCGACCGACTACCGGCTGGAACGCATGCGGGGCGTGGGCACCTGGCACGTGCCGGTTGGACCAGAATCGACCGCAAAGGTGCGCGATGCCTTCTTCCGCCTGACGGACTATCCGCCGGAAGACAGCGAACACGTCCCTTCTTGCGATCTTGACGTCGGCGGCGGTCGCAAGCTGCACGTCCCGAAGAGCCTGAAGGGCGTCGGCGTGTTCAGTTTCAAGAAATTGTGCAGCGAAGCTCGCGGAGCGGCGGACTATCTGGCGATTGCCCGCAATTTCCACACCGTGATCGTCGTCGCGATACCGCGTCTTGGCCCGGAATTGCGCAACGAGACAGCACGCTTCATCACGTTCATCGACGCGCTTTACGAGCACAAGGTAAAGCTGATCGCCACCGCTGACGCCGAACCGGCAGAACTTTACGACTGGGGCGGAAAAGGCGACGACGAAGGTCGCTTCATGTTCGATCGCACGGTCAGCCGCCTGATCGAAATGCAGAGCCAGGACTATTTGGCGCTAGGCCACGGCGAAGACTGACAGGTTCTGAAGCGTTAACCAACTCCGTCAACGCGGCTAACTACGAATCGCGTCAAACCTCACGGTGATCCAATGAAACAGGCGCTGCCGCTCATGGAGCGGGCAGCGCCTGTTCGTTTAAACCCCTGTTTTTCAATGAAAAACTAGGGCCGAAATAGCCTTACTGGAACAGCCAGCGCAGGATTTCGATAACGGCGTTTACTGCGGACATTCGTGCCTCCATCCACGATTGGAGACACATGGTTAACACCGACCTGTATGGTTAACAACTTCTAAACGAAACCAAATCGGCGCTGTCCCATTTTGAGAAGCCCCTGACAGAACTCTGGAAAAGCTTGCGGCCGGCCGAGGTAGTAGCCCTGCCCGACGTCACAGCCCAAATCGACGAGAGCGCGATAGGTCGCGTCATCCTCGATTCCCTCCGCGACGACAGTCTGGCCAAGAGCATGCGCGAGACCAATGGTTGCGCTTATGATGCTGCGCTCGCGATCGTGCGTTAACAGGCGTGAAACAAAGCGCCGGTCGAGTTTGAGTTCGTCGCTAGGCAGGTCAGCAAGGTATGCCAGACTCGCCTCACCAGTACCGAAATCATCGATGGAAAGGCGGAATCCCATGGCCCGGAGTTGGGAGAGATTCTGAACTGCGGCCGGACGATTTCGCACGCTCGACGTTTCTGTTATTTCAATCGTCAACAGCCTGGCATCGATGTTTCGACGACGGACAATCTCGGCAAAGTTGGAGACGAGAGATGGCTTGTCCACCATCTGTGCTGACAGATTGATGCTCATTTGAAAACGTTGACCCGCCGCATTCAGAGCCAGGGCAGCGGTGATCGCCTCATCTACCACCCAGTAGGTCAGTGCATCAATTCGGCCAGCGCGCTCCGCTTGCAGTATGAACGCATCGGGTGCGATTGGCCCCCGGGTTGGGTGATTCCATCTGATGAGAGCTTCAGCACCGCAAGCGTGACCCAATCGCATGTCCCACTGGCTTTGGTACGCAAGCCAGATTTCGCCGTTTCGCAATCCTTCATCTATGCGAGCATGAAGCGATAGCTCCCAACTCGCTTCGGCAAGCCGCTCCGCTTCGAACAGTTCCACAGAGCGGCCAGAACTGAGCGCATCGTTCGCACTCGCGAGCGCCGAATTGACGCGAGTCTGGGCATCCAGCCCTTCATTTCGATCGAGTCCGAAATGAATGTTGGTGTCAAAAGTATAGGTGCCAATCTGCAAAGGCGCAGAAAACAGTGCACGCAGACCTTCAAGGTGATTGAGTTGCATTTCGAGCGGACGTGCTTCTTCGGTCCACGCAAAATGACCACCTTCTCCGTTGAAGATTGTCTCGATACCCGAGCCGACGGATAATCTCCTCGCAATCTGGCGAGCGCATTCTCCATGAAGATCGCGCGGCAAGGTTGCCAGAATCTCCTCGTAGCGACCGATCACCGCGACGATGACGTCACGACCAACTTCAAGAGGCTGCGCACTGAGAGTCGGATTCGAAACTAATTCGTTGAATGACAGTGTCTTGCGGCACGCCGGAT
>NZ_LSIA01000272.1:0-1331 GCF_001556015.1 Novosphingobium sp. CCH12-A3
TTCGACAATCTATGGACGCCTCCCGCCGCAAGATGATTCTGATCGGTACAGTTGGCTCGGGTTGCATGAATCTATCCGGCCTTTGGTTGAAGCGGTTAGGCTTCTGGCCTTGATGGGAGTCCGCTACTTCTTGCCTAATAACATGATCGGCCTTGATGGCCTTGTCGAAAATCAGGCTTCGAAGCGGCGGCCCATGCCGTTGCACCATCAGTATCCACCTCGCAATCGCTGTAGGACAGACCTCGTTTGCATGGCGCCGTTACGCCGGCAGATATTCTTCCTTCCGCGCCAACAGAACCCAAGCAATGCGGGCCGTCTTGTTAGCGAGCGCCACGAGCGCCTTGTTGAAGCCCGCCCGAGCGACAATTCCCTTCAACCAAACTGATCGTTGATCGTCTTTCGCAGCCAGTCGGCTGATCACTGCCCTCGCGCCATGAATGAGTTGTCTGCGCAGGTAGTGGTTGGCGCGTCGGCCAATGCCGCCGAGCTTGGGTTTGCCTCCGGTCGTATACTGTCTTGGGACCAATCCGATCCAGGCGGCGAGCTCGCGGCCTGAGCGGAAATGTCGACCGTCATCCACCGCTGCGACGAGCGCGGTCGCGATCACCGGCCCGACGCCCGGCAACGCAGCAAGCCGACGGCATGCGGCATGTTCGCGGCAGATGCTAACGAGCTTGGCATCGAGCTTCGCGAGGCGGGCTTCTACGTCGGTGAGCTGATCGATCAACTCCGTAAACAGCTCGCGGGCAAGTTCGGACAAATCAGCCTCAGCTACCGCAGCAGGAGCCTGTTGACGGAAGCGCCACGGACCTTTGGGCAGCACGACGCCATACTCGGCGAGAAGCCCTCGCGCGTGGTTTATGAGCGAGGTGCGTTGGACGACCAACCGCTCACGCACGCGATGTAGGCATTGAAGATCCTGCTGCTCGGTCGTCTTCACTGGCACGAAGCGCATAGTAGGCCTCGAAGCTGCATCGTAGATCGCCTCCGCATCGATAGCATCGTTCTTGGAGCCGCGGACGAACGCCTTGACGAATCTGGGGTTTACCAGACGCACTTGACGACCGGCCGCTGCGAGCTGTCGCCCCCAATGGTGGGCGCTCGCACAAGCCTCCATGGCGACGACTGCAGGACCAAGTTCAGCCACTGCATCCTCGAGCTTGGCACGACTCACCTTGCGTGAGACCACCACCCCGTCAGCATCTATCCCGTGTAGATGGAACGACTGCTTCGCCAAGTCGATCGCTAACATTTCCATCGTCATCGCCTTCCTCCTTTTGGTTGGACACCTATGGTGCCCGGAAGACGGGAGGCGTCCATCCCATAACATG
>NZ_LSIA01000273.1:0-4591 GCF_001556015.1 Novosphingobium sp. CCH12-A3
GATGCATACTGCGCGAACTCGAGCCCGCCTGCATCCCTGGGATCGTCGGCAACGACCGCGAAGGTCTGGCCAGCGGGTGCCGGCAACTGCGCCTGGAAGCGCTTGACGTCGGCCTTGAACGGCGTGGCGCACCCGGCGAGCGAGACGAGCATCAGCGAAACTGCCGAAAGCCCCAGAAGCCGGCGCTTGCCGGAAGAAGAGGGCTTCACTTGCGAAACGGAATTCATCCTTGCGACTCCTGTTATGCGTCCGCCGCCCCTTGCCAGACACACGCACTGCATAGCATGCCGCCTTTTTGGACGGGAAGTGCTGAATGCACGTTGAATGGTGCCTGCAACATATGTTGCAGGCACGTAATGTTTTGCAACGAACTGACGGAAAATCAGCCTCTTACAAGGCCCAATGCCTGATAGGTCCGGGCGAGGGTCGGCGCAGCAAGGTCAAGAGCCTTCAGCGCGCCCTTGGCAAGGATCGCGTCCAGCGCCTCGCCATCCTCGCGCAGCTGGCGATAACGTGCCGCCATCGGCGACAGCGTCTCGACCAGCAGTTCGCCCAGTGCAGGCTTGAACTGACCGAAGCCCTTGCCCTCGAACTGCGCCAGCACTTCGGCAGGCGTGATCCCGGCCATCGCGGCGTAGATGCCGACGAGGTTGTTCGCCTCGGGCCGTCCGGCCAGCCCTTCGACCGTGCCCGGCAGCGGCTCGGGATCGGTCTTGGCCTTCTTCACCTTCTGGATGATCGCATCGGCATCGTCGGTCAGGTTGATCCGGCTCATGTCCGAAGGATCGGACTTGCTCATCTTCGCGCTGCCATCCCGCAACGACATGATGCGCGCAGCCTCGGGCGGGATGATCGGATCGGGCAGCGTGAACAGCGGCGCGTCTTCTGAACAGAAGTCGTTGTTGAACTTCTGCGCGATGTCGCGCGCCAGCTCGAGATGCTGCTTTTGGTCCTCGCCCACCGGGACGTGCGTTGCCTGATAGAGCAGCACGTCGGCCGCCTGCAGCACCGGATAGGTGAACAGCGCCACGCTCGCGCCCTCGCGGTTCTTGCCCGCCTTGTCCTTCCATTGCGTCATGCGGTTCAGCCAGCCCATCCGCGCCGTGCCGTTGAGCAGCCATTGCAGCTCGGCATGGGCGGGCACCTGCGCCTGGTTGAACAAGATCGACTTGTCGGGATCGATCCCGCACGAAACCAGCGCCGCCACCATTTCGCGCGTGTTGGCCGCCAGTTCCGCCGGGTTATGCGGCATCGAGATCGCGTGAAGATCGGCAAGGAAATAGAGGCATTGCCCACCCTTGACCGACCACTCGTCCTGCATGCGCACCCAATTCCGGATCGCACCGAGGTAATTGCCAAGGTGGAGATTGCCGGTGGGCTGGATGCCGGAAACGATACGCATTTCAGTGCCTTCAGTTGGAGCGGCGACGCCGCAGGAGAAGCTTGAGATCATCCACCCGGAATGCTCCGGTCAGGACGGCGGCAAGGCCATAGACGACGACCCCGGACGTGACCAGTGCAGCCATGGCCGCCACGCGAATGGTCCACGTGCCATGGACATAGGGCATCACCAGCCCCTGCCCTGCCCACAGCACCGCGCCCATCGCCAGCGCCGCAAGCGCCAGCCGCACGGTCCGCCGCTTGAGACGTGCATCGGCCGCAAAGTGCCCGCGCTTGACCAGCGTGTGATAGAGCAGCCAGACGTTGACGGTCGAGGCAAGTGCCGTCGCCAGCGGCGGCCCCATGTGCCTCAGCGGCACGATCAGTGCCAGATTGCCGACAAGGTTCACCACCATCGAGATCGTGGCATAGCGCACCGGAGTCTTCGTATCCTGCCGCGCGTAGTATCCCGGCGTCAGGACCTTCACCAGAATGTAGCTCGGCAGCCCGATAGAGAACGCGGCCAGCGCCTGCGCGGTGAAATGCGTATCCATCGCGTCGAACTTGCCATAGCCGAACAGCGCTGCGGCAATCGGCTCGCCGCACAATACCAGCGCCACCGTTGCGGGCAGCGTCAGCAGCAGCGCCAGCTCCATGCCCCGGTTCTGCGTTTCCATCGCTGCCACTTCCTCGCCCCCGCCCAACTGGCGCGAGATCGTCGGCAGCAGCACCGTGCCAAGGCCGATGCCGATCAGCCCCAGCGGCAACTGGTTCAGCCGGTCGGCCATGTAGATGTAGGTGACCGAACCGTGATCGAGCAGCGATGCGGCCAGCGCGGTCGAGATTACCAGGTTGATCTGCACCGCGCCTGCCCCTGCCGCCGCCGGCAGGATCAGCTTGAGCAGCTGCTTCACTTCGGGCGAAAGCCGCGGGCGGCGCAGCCGCAGCCGCACGCCATTCCGGCGGCATGCCCAGGCCAGCCACGCCAGCTGCAGCGCGCCCGATACCGAAACGGCAATCGCCTGATTGCGCGCCGTCACCAGCGGATCGTCCGAATGGAAGCCCAGCAGCGCCACGATCAGCGTCAGGTTCAGCAGGATCGGCGCCGCTGCGTTGACCCAGAACTTGCCCAGCGAATTGAGGATGCCGCCAAACAGTGAGACGATGCTGATCAGCATCAGGTAGGGGATCGTCCAGCGCGACAGCTCGACCGCATAGGCGAACTGGTCGGCGCTCACCCCGTTGAACTTGCCCGACAAAAGCAGCGTCACCGGCCAGGCGAAAACTTCCAGCACCACCGTCATGAACAGCAGCACCGGCAGCAGCACGGCAAGCGCGGCTTCCGCAAAGTCCAGCCCGTCACGCAGGCCCTTGCCCTCGGGATCGGCGACCTTCTTGTTGAACATCGGGATGAAGGCGCTGGCAAACGCGCCTTCGGCGAACAAGGCGCGGAACATGTTGGGCAGCCGGAACGCGACAAGGAATGCGTCCGAGGCAAACGCCGCGCCGACGAAGCGCGCGAACAGGCTGTCGCGCACCAGTCCCAGAATGCGGCTGAGCAGGGTCAGTCCGCCAATCGATCCGGTGGCCTTGAGGAGGTTCATGGGCGCATCCCTCGGGCCACCGGATTCAGTCTGTCAGATCAGGCCTGGCCAGCCGGAGTCGCTTCCGCGGTCGCCTGTGCCTGCGCGAGTTGCTGCATGTACAGGCCGTTGAAGTCGATCGGCTCGAGCATCAGCGGCGGGTAACCGGCATCGCGCACGGCATCGGCGACGATGCGGCGGGCAAACGGGAACAGGATGCGCGGACCTTCGGCGAACAGGAACGGGTGGGCCTGGTCGTCGGGCACGTTGCGCATGCCGATGAGGCCGCAATAGGCCAGTTCCACGATGAACGCGGTGCCCTGCGTGCCCTTCGAGGTCACGTTGATCTTCAGCTCGATCTCGTGGATTTCCGGCTGGATCACGCGGGCCGAGATGTTGAAGTCCACGG
This sequence comes from Novosphingobium sp. CCH12-A3, assembly GCF_001556015.1. NCBI lineage: Bacteria > Pseudomonadati > Pseudomonadota > Alphaproteobacteria > Sphingomonadales > Sphingomonadaceae > Novosphingobium > Novosphingobium sp. CCH12-A3. The sequence goes on from NZ_LSIA01000273.1 coordinate 3,373, forward strand.
CGATGTCGGGCGCTTCGCTCCACTGGTAGGATTCGGGCGCGTTGGGATTTTCGACCGAAAGGTCCTTCACGTACTGCGAGATCAGGCCGATCGCGGGCGAAGTGTCTTCCCCGTTCGGAACGGGGCCATCGACATTGAGATTCGAAATGATGTTGCCTTCGTCGGCCATGTCAGACGTGCTTTCTGTGTGGGTTTCCCTTGGCCGCGCGCCTAGCATCATGCCCCAAAGGCCGCAATCCGCCTTTGTCTGGCGCAACGAGGCCACAACCTGACGAGATTCTTTGCCAAGGGATGAGCCCAAAGGGTCATGCACGCGTTGTTCATTTGTAATCCGTACCTATTTGAGGCACGTTGGAATGACGCCGTGAGCTCAGGTCTTCCGATCCGGGGCCATGGACAGTTCGGGAATCTTGCGCGTGATTGTTCAAATTGTGATCCTGGCGATGATTGCGGCCTTTCTGGGCCTGCGCCTCTACTCCGTCCTCGGCCGCCGGCCCGAGCATGACGAGGAGCCGATGCGCCGCCGGATCGAACAGCCCGATCCCTCGGCCAAATCGCAGCAGCAGCCGGTCCAGCAGCAGGGCGGTTCCGCCGCTCCTCGCCCGCGCGAACTTGCCGCACCTGCGCCCAGCACGTTTGACAACAGCGCCGAAGCCGGCGTCCGCGCAATTATCTCAGCCGATCGCCGCTTCGATGTCGCGCAGTTCCTGGCAGGGTCGAAGGGCGCCTATACCATGATCCTCGAAGCCTTCTGGCGCGGGGACAAGAACGATCTGCTCCAGCTCTGCGACGCCGACGTCTACGAAGGCTTCAGCTCGGCCATCGATGCCCGCGCTCAAGCCGGCGAGACGATCGACGCCCGCGTGATTCGCATCGAGGAAGCGCGCATCGTCGCGGCCTCGATCGAAGGACAGACCGCGCGCATCACCGTCCGCTTCCTCGCAGACATTGCCTCGGTCACCCGGAACGCAGAAGGCACCGTCATTGCCGGCTCGCTCGACGATGCGATTGAAGCGCGCGATCTGTGGACCTTCCGCCGCGATCTCACCTCGCGCGATCCCGACTGGCTGCTCGACGAAACCGACGAGGCCTGAGGCTTCAAGTGAGGGGCATTCAAGGGTTCTGCAAAACGAAGAGCGCTGCGATCATCGCGGCGCTCTTTCTGCTTGGCGGCTGCGTGCGCCTTGTGCCCGAAGGCAGTGCTCCGCGCCCGGTCACG